>JBEIEI010000178.1:0-5845 GCA_040382975.1 Flavobacteriales bacterium | reverse complement strand
TATTTAGCTGAGGTTTATAAGCAATTTAAAAAAGAGGGATTAGAAATTATAGCATTAGCGTTTGAAAAATCAAATGATTTCGAAGTCTCAAAAGAACGGTTATTGCGTGTAAAAAAGAAGTTGAACATGGAATACGATATTTTAGTAACCCAACAAACGGGTAAAGACAAGGCTAGTGAAGTATTGTCGGCACTCAATAAAATTGCCGCTTTTCCGACTACACTATTTTTAAACAGACAACACCAAGTCGTTAAAATTCATACCGGATTTAGCGGACCGGCAACAGGCAATGACTACGAGGTTTTTAAGCAAAATACCGAAAGCCTGATAAAGCAATTGCTAAAAGAATAGATAAAAAGAAGTAACTTTAATTTATGTTTACAGGTATTATAGAAACTCTTGCTAGAGTTGAAAAAATTGAGAATGAAAACTCAAATATAAATTTTACTTTTTCGAGTAAACTCACTCATGAATTAAAGATCGATCAAAGCGTTGCACACAATGGGGTTTGCTTAACAGTGGTAAAAATTGAAGAAAATAATTACACTGTAACAGCTATTAACGAAACTTTAAAGAGAACGAATCTAGGAACTTTAAATGTGGGTAACCATGTTAACATTGAACGTTGTATGCCTGCAAATGGCAGGTTTGACGGGCATATTGTACAAGGGCATGTCGACACAACCGCCAAGTGTATTAAGGTTAATGATCTAAATGGCAGTTGGGAATTTATTTTTGAGCACGAAAAGGATAACAATTTTGTTACGGTAGAAAAGGGGAGTATTACTATTAATGGCGTAAGTCTTACAGTTGTTGAGTCTACCAACACTACGTTTTCGGTCCATATCATTCCATATACCTTCGAGCACACTAATTTTCATGAAATTAAACCCGGTAGTATTATCAATTTAGAGTTTGATATTATTGGTAAGTATGTTGCGAAGATGTTATCATTAAAATAATTCTTTTCGCTAATGGAATAAATTCTTTTATTGTGCGGAATGCAGCAGCAGATCACTCTTATTATTCTTTAATAATATTTTATTAAAAAAAATTAATTCGTTTTGTTTTAAAGTTGTGGCAATGTCATCTACATGCATGCCGTTCTTTACTTTAATAAAATCGTAAGGACTAAAGCCGTGTTGGCTTGCAAGGGTGTCAAAATAATTGTTTGATTTGTTGATAGAAGCGCTAATGTTTTCGATGTCTTTTGAAAGTAATATTAAAGTATTTACTACACTATCAATTTCGTTTGGATCTATTTTTAGAGAATCGGTTTGAATGCTGTCTTTATTCAGGATCTTTATTCTCTCACCAATTTCTTTATTAAAGGAACCGTCTATTTTTCGGTTTTTATTTTCGCTGCCGGAACACGAACACAAAACAATTATTGTTGCGAGAATTAAAAATACTTTCATTTAATTTAGCTGAGTATATAAAGATATTAAATATTGCCTAAAATTAAACCCCTAATTTTTTCTTTATCTCTTCGGTTATTTGCAGCACAGCAGGACAAACTAGAGTGTTTTTAAATGTAAGGTCTAAAATTTGCTGCATTTTTTTTCGGTCGGTATGTGGGTATTCTCTGCAGGCGTTTGGTCTGTCGTCGTATATAGAACAGTAGTTGTCTGAATTTAAGAACGGACAGGGTGCTTGTTGTAATACAAGATCATGCTCTTCGTCTTCTCTAAGGTATTTTTCTATAAACGCGCCGGGCTTCATTTTAACGGCCTTTGCGGCACGCTCAACGTCTCGCTGGTAAAATATTGGCGAAGTTGTTTTGCAGCAGTTAGCGCAGCTTAAACAATCTATTTTTTTAAACACAGCTTCGTGCTCCTCATGAAAGATCTCGTCTAAATTTTTTGGCGGTCGAAGGCTAAGTCTCCTAAAAAAACTTTGATTTTCTTTTTTAAGACGCTGCGCTTGTTTATTAAAATCAGAAAGGTTCATGTAATAGTGAACAGGGGAAGTTTTTTCTTTGTTTTAAAGGAGTAGGTAGAAACAAAAAAAGCTGCCAAAATTATGACAGCTTTTTTCGTTTAATTTTTTTTATTCAGCTTTTTTAGCTGCTTTTTTAGGAGCTGCTTTTTTAGCCGCTGCCTTAGCCGGAGCTTTAGCAGTTTTTTTAACAGCAGTTTTTTTCTTTTTTTGACGCACTACACCAGTTGATCCGATATGTATTTTGCCACGTTTAGTTCTTTTATCACCTTTTCCCATAATTAATTTTTTTGTTTATGTGTGTAAAAGTAAAAAATTATCTTTACCAATCAAACTATTGAACAAAGGGCTTTCATTTTTTATGAAAAGAAGCCGGGTTTAATGGAGATGTAATTTTAAAATAAAGTCCAAGATCGAAACAAAATTTAATAAGAATGAGCGTTTGTGCAGTAAGAAGAACATTGATCTGTTGTTTCAAAAAGGGCATAGCGCTATTTCTTTTCCCTTAAAAGTAATTTATTTAGAAACGGATATTGAATACGTTAACCCTTGTCAGGCAATGTTTGTGGTGCCAAAGCGAACCTTTAAAAGAGCGCACGATAGAAATAAATTAAAACGCAGGATGCGTGAAGCCTATCGCTTAAACAAAGCTTTTTTTTATGAAGTCGTTAAGTCGAAAAACAAAAAAATAATACTTTCGTTTTTGTACATAGGAAAAAAAAGCGAAGATTATAAGCAAATAGAAGCTTCAATAATTAATCACCTTAAACGAATAGAATTGGCTTTAAATAAAGAAAATTAGCGTTTATTGGACTCTTTTAAGTACAATTCGATAGCACCCGACATACTTGGGTTTTGCGGGTTTGGCGCAAAAATATCTAAACGGCAACCTAATTCTTTTACCAGCAATGCAGCCGCATGACCAAAGGCCGCGATACGGGTAGCGCCTTGTTTAAAATTAGGAAAATTTTGTTTTAATGATTTTATACCCGCCGGGGTAAAGAAGACAAGTAGATCAAAATCACTTAATGATTTGATATCACTTAAATTTGCGCTAACTGTTTTGTAAAAAGTGCCTTTTGTATAAGTGATATTTAACTCATCCAAAAAATCTACGATCTGTTCTTTTGTTACATCACTTGCCGGCAATAAGAACTTTTCCTCTTTATTCTTTCTTATAACATCAACTAAATCTAAAATAGTTCCATGCCCAAAAAAGATCTTGCGTTTACGGTACTGGATATATTTTTGAAGGTAATAGGCAGTTTGTTCGTTAATGCAAAAATACTTCATGCTTTCCGGCACTGTAATACGCATCTCGTTACATAGTCTAAAATAATGGTCTACCGAAAGGCGACTAGTTAAAATTACTGCGCCGTGCTCTAAAATATCAATTCTTTGCGCTCTAAAGTCTTGAGAGTTTAACCCCTCAATTTTTATGAACTGCCTAAAAGTTATATTTAAATTATATTTTTTAGCAAGTTCTAAATATGGGTTTTTATCTCCTTCGCCCGGCTTTGGCTGAGAGATCAAAATGTTTTTTATTTTATTTTTAGGATAATTGCTCACCTCGATCTTAGGAGGAGGAGGCAATGTAATAACGGGCTTTTTTGAGGATTTACGAGGGCGCTTAACAGCCACTACTTTCTCAATATTTTCCTTTACGATCTTGTTTACTAAAACCTTTTTTTCTTTAACAGGTTTTATTTTTGTGGGTTTAACTGGTTTTGATACGGCTTTAGAAATTGCCTTTACAACCTTTTTTGCAGGCTTTTTTGCCAACAATTTAGTTTTGGTAATTTTATTCGATAATGCTTTAGCTTTTTTTACAACCGGTTTAGGTTTACTTTTAGTTACAGAAGCTTTTTTAAGAGGCGCTTTAGATTTTTTAATGAGCTTTTTAACTAACTTTTTTTTAACTAACTTTTTTTTTGCTGACATTAATTAAGCCTTATTAAAATGTTTCAATAATATACTTTACCAAAATAATAACGGGTAAAATTTCTAAGCCGCAAAAGTAAGTAAAAGTTTGCAACAATCCTATTCTTTCTTCTATTAGACCAATTATAACACCCCTGTACCAGCGATATACGATTGAGGCTGTAACTACAACAAATGCTCCTGAAACAAATATTAACGGGTTAAAATCGGTAAGTTCTGCCATTATGAGCCAGGGAAACAGGAAGAGACCAAATGTTTGATTGATTTTTATTGAATTGTAAGAATAATCTGAAAGGGTTTTATAATTGTTGCTTAAAAAACATATAGATTGATTTAGGAAATTTTTTATTAATACAAAAACCAGCACTATAAAAAAGATAAGGGCGAACTGAAGAAATAATGATTTGTCTAAAAAAACAAATTTATAAAATGCGTTAAGCTTATATAATAAAAACGAAATGTTTAATAAAAAGAATAACGATAGGAGAATAGAGTGAATTTTAAAGCCTTTCGTTTCTTCTCTTTCTAATTCTCGTAGCGCATTTGAGTTAAATGTAGATTGGATGATCTTAATAACTTTTGTGTATGAAGTAACCCTTATAAAAACAATTAATGACAGACAAAATAAAATGTATACAGAAGTCCAAACAAGATAAGTTTGATTTTTTAAGACAGGGTTTAAATGCTGTCTTTGTAATAGATGATCATAAAAAAGATGGCTATTAGCGGCTAGCTCCAAACACTATAGGGCAAATGTACGAGATATGCAGAAGCCAAATTTTACTTGTCCTTTATTCCAACTGTCGTTGGTGTATGGAATAAAGTTGTTTTCAACTAAGCCACCTGCATTTGTAACAAATAAACTAAATACGTGTCCGCCGGTTTCTATTTCAAACCCTAGTGCTAAAGGGTTAAATACTTTAGTATTATTCTGATAGAAGCTGTTTACGTTATAAAAATAATCACCAATAAAGCTCAAGCGTTTATTTAATTTTATTCTACCGCCAAAACCGATACTAAAAAAACCGTTTGCATCGTAAGAACCATTGTCGCTATTTAACCTTTCTTTTATAAAATTACGGTGCATATAACTTGGTAGTAATTCTAAAGATAACCAGTTATTAATTTTGCTTGCAATAATAAGTTGGTTAAAATAATTAAAGCGATGCGCTTCGTTTGTTGGAAAATCTTTAACGATGCCACTATAAATCGTTGAAGGCTGATCGTGCGTATATCCGGTGCTAGAGAAGAATGCCAAAGAGATAGGCATGCTAAAATTAGCGGTTTGTTTTAAGATTTTCCACTTTAAAGTTCCATCTAAAAGGTGGTTCATTCTACTTCTACCAATTCCAATAGTTATATCTTCTGTAAGACCGTAATCAAAACTAAAACGAATATCACTTGCCCCTTCAAATCCTAAAAATGTTTGGCCGGTTGAATTGATCGCGTTTGGAAGATCTGAGTTATAAATATTATTAAAACGATGGCTGATCCTAAAATCTAAATGTTTCTTTTTTACAGTTTCAATGGTTTGAGCATTGCCAATACGCATGGTTTTAAAAGTTGCATAAACCTTTTGCACAGGTTCGTCTTTTTTATCCGAAACCAGATCTAGAAGATCATCTTGGGATAACACATTAGTAGATGTAAAAACGAATGTTACAATAAATAATGATTTTAAAATAGTCGTCATAATTAAGTGGAAATTTATTTTTTCACAAATGGTTCAAGTGTACTAACTATTGTTACATCAACAATTTCAGCGATGTTTTTTACATATAACGATGGTACTTTAATATCATAATCGGCAACTTTAATTTGGAATTTACTATCAATTAAAATCTCTGTACCTTTTTTTGTTAGCGTACCACTTATGGTAACATCTTTTGTTACACCATGCAATTCCATTTTACCGGTAACTGTAACCTTGTTTTCACCATCTTTTGTAAAATCAACTTTTTCGTTG
>JBEIEI010000177.1:0-5847 GCA_040382975.1 Flavobacteriales bacterium | reverse complement strand
TAAATTAATACTGAGTTTTCATTTCAATGTATTTTAAGAACTCTTGCTTAGTGGCTTCGTTCTCAAATTTACCGCCATAAAAAGAAGTAACCGTTGCAGCATTACCATCTTGCACACCGCGAGAGGATACGCACAAATGTTTAGCGTCAATAATAACGGCAACATCATCTGTATTTAATGCTTTCTGAAGTTCCATTGCTATTTGTATTGTCAATCTTTCCTGTACTTGCGGACGTTTTGCAAAATACTGAACGATACGATTTAGTTTAGATAATCCAATTACGGTTCCGTTAGAAATATAAGCTATATGGGCCTTGCCAAATATTGGTACAAAATGGTGCTCGCAATTACTGTAAAACGAAATATCTTTTTCAACCAACATTTGATTATATTGATACTTATTTTCAAATAAAGCTATCTTAGGTTTATTATCTGGATTTAAACCGCTAAAAATTTCTTGAATATACATTTTAGCAACTCGGTTCGGCGTTCCTTTCAAACTATCATCAGTAAGGTCTAAACCAAGCGTGTGCATTATTTCTTTAAAATGAAACTCGATTTTTTCAATCTTTTTAGTGTCGCTCATTTCAAAAGCATCATCTCGCAAAGGCGTTTCAATATTGGCACTCACGTGGTCGTTTCCGATCTCGTCGTCACTTAATTTACTCATAGTAACTTTATTTTCTTTAAGCAGGGTATTCAACATAGTTTCTTTCTGTTTCATATAAAACAACTTTTAGTTCATATTGTTTATCAAGTTTATTTCTTATTAAATTATAGATCACCATAGCAATATTTTCTGCGGTTGGATTTAGATCCTTAAACTCAATGGTATCTAAATTTAAATTCTTATGGTCAAATTTTTCAATAACATTTTGGTTGATCAGATCGCTTAAAATTTTAAGATCAATTACATACCCAGTTTTTGGATCAATCTCACCAATAACTTTAACTATTAACTCGTAGTTATGACCGTGATAATTCACGTAATTACACTTTCCAAATATCAATGCGTTTTCAGCATCGCTCAAACTTGGATTGTGAAGTCTATGTGCGGCATTAAAATGTTCTTTTCTATAAACAGCAATTTTCTGTCCCATTTTTTTAATTTTAAAATCAGAAATAGGTGGTTAAGCTATACTAATCAAAGTTTTTTCACAAACATTGTGTAAGAAGTTTGCTTACAAAGTAGTTTGCTAATTGTTGGTTAACAAAGTTAAACAATAAATGTTTACTTGTTTCTTGGAATAAAGTTAAGAAAATTTTTAATTTAACTGCTAATCGCCGAAATATTCTACACAAATACGCGGCGTTTCGTATAATTTAACACAGTGTAAAGCCACGCCTGCAGGTAAATGCGGTACAATTTGCTGCCAAATGGCAATGGCTAAATTTTCGGTGCTGGCAAGTTTTCCCGCCATAAAATCTACATCCATATTCAAATTTTTATGATCTAATTTTTCGCACACATATTTCTGCAAAATGCCGCTTAATACTTTTACGTCCATTAAAAAGCCTGTATCTTGATTAACATTACCTTTTATGGTAATTATTAATTCATAATTATGTCCATGCCAATTCGAGTTGGCGCATTTTCCAAAAACTTCTACGTTCTTTTCTTCATTCCAGTTAGGATTGTATAATTTATGGGCAGCGTTAAAATGTTCGTGTCGAGTTAAATAAACCATGGCGCAAATTTAATTAAATAATTGCTGAAACTTAGCCACTAATTGCACTAATTAACACTAATTAAACTGTTTGGCAGGCAAAACTTTATTTGAAATTCACACAATTCGTGGCTTATTCCAATGGGATTCATTAAATTTGAATATGCCTAAATTTTTAATAGTTGCCGCAACAAAAGAAGAAATTCAGCCACTTATAAAACATTTTAATGTTGCATTGCAAGGCGCTGAGGGTTTATTTGAAAGTGATTCTGAGATAGAGCTTAGCGTGCTTATTACTGGCGTTGGAATGGTGAATACGGCCTATTATTTAGGGCGCTATTCGCACAATTTGTATGACTATATAATAAACGCGGGCATTTGCGGGGCATTTAACCGTACTATAAAAATTGGTGAAGTGGTGAATGTTATAGAAGACAGTTTTTCTGAAATGGGCGCTGAAGATGATACGAATTTTATTAAATACGTAGATCTGAATTTAGGTGGAAAAACTATTTTTCAAAATCAGGTAACGGTTGATTTTACTTATCTGGACGAATTAAAAAAAGTAAAGGGCATTACCGTTAACAAAGTGCATGGCAACGAAGAAAGCATTAAAACCATAACAAAACTTTTTGCTCCTGATATTGAAAGCATGGAAGGCGCTGCGTTTTTTAGAGGCTGTAATCGTTTATCCGAAAATTATTTTCAAGTGAGAGCTGTTTCTAATTATGTAGAAAAGCGTGATAAGAGTAAATGGGATATTCCTTTAGCGATAAATAATTTAAATAACTTTTGTATTACCTTAATTAACGACCTCAACACTTGAAATTAACCATAGGATATTCGCCTTGCCCAAACGACTGCTTTATTTTTGATGCATTAATTCACGGTAAAATTGACACTGAAGGACTGCAATTTGAAGTGTTGTTGGAGGATGTTGAAACACTCAATAAAAAAGCGTTACAAGGCGAGTTAGACATTACTAAACTTAGCTACCATGCCTATGCGTATGTTTTAGAAAATTATATTTTACTGCGCTCAGGAAGCGCGTTGGGCTTTAATTGTGGTCCATTATTGATTCAAGATGCAAGACGCACGATGAAAGACTTGAACAGTAACCCAAAAATTGCCATTCCGGGTAAATTAACCACAGCCAATTTATTGCTGTCTATTGCATATCCTAACCTAACTAATAAAGTAGAATGTGTGTTTAGCGATATTGAAAATGCTGTTTTATCGGGAGAAGTAGATGCGGGATTGATCATTCATGAAAACAGATTTACTTATCAGGATAGAGGACTAAAAAAAATAATAGATCTTGGTGAGTTTTGGGATTCTCTGATACACGCCCCTATTCCATTAGGAGGCATTGTTATAAAAAGAAATTTAGGCAATGAGTTACAACAAAAAGTAAATCGTTTAATTAAAAAAAGTGTAGAGTTTGCTTTTGCAAATCCCGAAAGCAGCATGGCTTACGTAAAAGCAAATGCGCAGGAAATGAGTGAAGAGGTAATGAAAAAACACATTGCACTTTATGTAAATGATTTTTCTATAGACTTAGGTGAAACCGGAATTAACGCGGTGCAATTATTATTCAATAAAGCAAAAGAATTAAAGTTGTTTAAATTTAATGATGAGAAAATAGTCATAGACTAAATTCGTTCCCACCTCTGAAATTTAAAATCGAATTTATTTTTTTCGTCTGCTTTATGCGGCTCTTCCCAAACTAACTTAAATTCCTTTTCGTTTATCACCGGAAAAAAAGTATCCGAATCAAAACTATGATCGATCACGGTACGATAAATAACATTCACCAAATGCATCGATTGCTTAAAGATCTCCGAACCCCCGGTAATAAACACTTTTTCTTCTGTACAATAGTTTAACGCGCCTTCAAGCGAATGATAAATTTCTCCGCCTTCAACCTTGTAATCGCTGCTGCGTGTAATAATTAAGTTTCTTCTTCCCGGTAAAAGTCTGCCAATACTTTCGTAGGTTTTGCGCCCCATTATAACAGGGCAACCCATTGTAGTGGCTTTAAAAAATTTAAGATCGGCCGGTAAATGACATAACAGTTGGTTATCTTTTCCAATACCGTTATTTAAATCTGTAACAACTATAGCAGCAATTATCATAATAAACTTAATTTTGTAAAATTGAACGCCTTACAATTAATACTACAAACCTATTTAAATAAGTTTAGCAACACAACAAAACTTATTAATGATACAATTAACAATGATTGTAAACAGATAATTATTATCCCCTCTTATTGCGAACCGGAGTTAGAAAAAACACTTGATTCCTTGTTAGATTGTGAACCCACAAAATTTATAACAGAAGTAATTATTGTTTTAAACTGCGCTTTAGGTGATGAAGAAGCAAAACTCTTTCATCAAACTCAAAAGAAAGAATTAGAACAAAAATTTTACAAACACACTAAATTAACCTTTTATTTTATTTTGGTTGATGATCTTCCCGAAAAACATGCAGGGGTTGGTTTAGCCCGTAAGATAGGCATGGATGAAGCTATTCGCCGTTTTAATGAACTAAATTTTGATGGCTTATTGGTCTGTTTTGATGGTGATTGTGTGGTAAACAAAAACTATTTAATTGAATTAGAAAAATATGCTTCAGTGCCCGAATCCTACAACACAATTTGTTTGCACTTTGAGCACGATCTAACTACCGAACTGGACGAAGCCTTAAATAAAGGAATAATTTATTACGAATTATTTTTGCGCTATTACAAAGAAAGTTTAGGTTATTGCGGCTTTCCATATTCCTTTCATACCATTGGCAGCAGCATGGCCGTTAAAGCAACCATCTATTGCAAAGCCGGCGGAATGAATAAACGCAAGGCTGGCGAGGATTTTTATTTTTTAACAAAAGTATTTCCATATGGCAAAATAATTGAATTAAACACAGCCATTGTTTATCCCAGCGCGCGCATAAGCACCCGCGTGCCTTTTGGCACCGGCAGAGCACAACAAAATTTTATCGAAAAACAAAACGAAGAATACGCAACCTACGCCTTTCGATCATTTGAAGACCTGAAACAAGTTTTTGCTACAGATCTTTATGCAACAGAATTTGAATTCAACACTTTTCCGCAGACCTTAAAACAGTTTTTACCGGAAGCCGTTCTTAAAAATAAATTAACGGAAATAAAAAACAATACAACTTCAAAGCAACAATTTCAAAAACGTTTTTTTGACTGGTTTGATGGGTTTATGATCTTAAAGTTCGTTCATTTTGTTCGTGATAATTATTATTCAAATGCGTCGATCTCTCAGGAAGTAAGCTCCTTATTAAACAAAAAAAATAGTTCTTCTTCTGCAATATCCGCAAAAGAACAACTGACCTATCTTAGAAAAATTCAGTTAAATAGCTAATTTAAATCATTAAACTAATTCTGTTTGCATTTAAAATTTTAAATAAAATTTTTTAACTTTAAGATATGGAAGGTAACATTCTTGTGGCGCATCCCTTATTGCACGATGGTTTTTTTAACCGTTCTGTAGTATATTTAACCAACCACAATTCATTGGAATCGCTTGGTTTTGTTTTAAATTTTAAAACTGAATTTAAACTTAGTGATGTTAAGCCTGAAATAAAAAACGGTCACTTCCCTATTTACGAAGGAGGGCCGGTTGGTAAAGATCAATTGTTCTATATCCACAAACTTGGTCATAACCTTAGCGACTCCGTTAAAATAAAAGATGATGTTTATTTTGGGGGAAATTTTAACGAATTAATGAAAATGATCGAGCAAGGAAGAGTAAAAACTTACGATATTCGCTTCTTTGCAGGCTATAGCGGCTGGGCTGATGGGCAATTAGAAAATGAAATAAAACACGATCATTGGTTAATTAATAAAAAAGTCGATTCCTCTTTTTTTGGTAACGAAGCCGAAGATCTATGGGGATTACAACTCTCCGAAATAAAAAACACCTATAGCATCTTTGCAGATTTTGGTGATACACCTTCAGTAAATTAGTCTTTACTATTCATATCCACTTTTTGTTTTATCTTAACAGGGAAACGTTTTTTTAGATAAAATTTTCCGGCCTTTAGATCTCCTGCAACCTCAATAATACTTTTTCCTCCGCCGCCCATTAACTTTATTATGTCCATTGGATTAGCATCCTTAAAATTACTTTTTAAATTAAAGCTGTAT
>JBEIEI010000176.1:0-5861 GCA_040382975.1 Flavobacteriales bacterium | reverse complement strand
TCTTCGTGAGTAACTAAAATAATGGTGTTTCCTTTATTATGTATTTCTTCAAACAAGCCCATTATTTCTATAGAAGTTTTACTGTCTAAATTACCTGTGGGCTCATCGGCTAAAATAATTGCAGGATTATTTACTAATGCTCTGGCAACGGCCACCCTCTGCCTCTGACCTCCACTTAATTCGTTTGGCTTATGATTCATTCTGTTACCTAAACCTACGCTTTCTAATACTTCTTTGGCGCGTTTATCTCTGTCTATTTTACTAAAACCGGCGTATACCAATGGCAAAGCAACATTATCTAAAGTTGTTGCTCGAGGTAATAAATTAAATGTTTGAAAAACAAAACCAATTTCTTTATTTCTAACTTCTGCTAATTCATTATCGCTCATTTTAGCAACAGATAAATTATTTAGAATGTACTCCCCCTCTGATGGACTATCCAAACAACCCAGCATATTCATTAAAGTAGACTTTCCGCTCCCCGAAGGCCCCATTAACGCCACATATTCGTTTTTGTAAATAGTTAGAGATACATCTTTTAATGCATGTATGGTTTCCTCACCAATTTTATAGGTTTTTCTAATGTGATGTATTGAAATAATTTCTTCCACTCCTGCAAAATTAGGGTATTTAAACACGATTAAAAAACCATTGGTACTATTTTAATAGGCCTAAAAAGATACAAGACTAAATACCGTTGACTAACATTTAACGCCATTTGACTAACTACTTATTAGTAAATTTGAACATGGGTTTTTACAGACGCGTAAAATATTTTTTGGTTCACACGTTAAAGCTAAGCAATAAAGAGGCTCAGGAGCTGATAGATTCGGGAGCGGTGAAAACAAATGGCGTTACTATTACCGAAAATTGCACCATTACAGATGATTCTGAAATACAAGTAAATGACAAAATAGTCAGGAAAAAAAAAGAATTTGTTTACATTTTGTTTTATAAACCAGCCGGGTTTGAAAGCACCTTAAATACAAGAATAGAAAAAAATCTTTCTCCGTTTTTTAAAGAATACCCTGATCTGGCAATTGCCGGGAGATTGGATAAACAATCCGAAGGATTATTATTATTAAGCAATGATGGCAAATGGATCGAAAATTTATGTAATCCTAAATTTGAAAAAGAAAAAGAATACATTGTTACAGTAGATAAAAATATTACCAATACATTTATTGAAAGGTTTATTAATGGTGTTGAAATAGATGGGTTTGTGACTAAAAAATGTATTTGCGAAAAAATTGACCAAACCACTTTGCGAATTATTTTAACCGAAGGAAAAAATCGTCAGATCCGAAAAATGTGTATGGTACTGGGATTTAATGTATTAACCCTAAAAAGAACTCGTATTTCAACTTTTTTTCTTTCAACTTTAGAAGAAGGTAATTTTATGTTTACGAAAATTTAACAAATATATGTTGAAACATTAAATGTTATAACATACATTTGTAGCATAAAATTTAAAACTAAAAAAAATGAAAAAATTATTTACAACTGCAGCTGCTTCTTTATTAGTAATGAGCGCTGCAACTGCTCAAACAAACTGGAAAGTTGATGCTTCACATTCAAAACTTGGATTTTCTGTAACCCACATGATGGTTAGCGAAACCGAAGGAAAATTTAAGATCTATGAAGGAACAGTATCTTCAAAATCTGATATGGATTTTACAGATGCAAACATTAACTTTTCTGCAGATGTTAATTCTATCAATACTGAAGATGAAAAACGTGATGGCCACTTAAAAAGTCCGGATTTTTTCGATGCTGCACAATTTCCAAAAATGACTTTCAAAAGCACAAGTATGAAAGCAAATCCAAAAGCTGGTAAAACTGCTTATACTTTAACCGGAGACCTTACAATGCATGGTGTTACTAAAAAAGTAACATTTACAGCAATTGGAGCCTCAAAAGTAGTTAAAGATCCATACGGAAACTTAAAAAATGGTTTTAAAGTAATTGGTACTGTTAACCGTAAAGATTTTGGTTTAACATGGAATGCTGCTTTAGAAGCTGGTGGTGTTGCAGTTAGTGAAGAAGTAAAAATTGACTTAAATATTGAATTAAATAAAGCAAAATCCTTAAATTTAAACCTTCGATCAACACCGATCGGAGGTTTTTTTTATGTTACTAGAAGACGAAATACAACAAAAATCGTTCAAATCACCACAACAAAAGTTGGCGGTTAATCTTCTATACACAACCAATTGGTTAAACAATCACTACGAAAAGTTTTTTAAAAATGCTGATCTTACAGTACAACAATACAATGTTTTACGCATTTTAAGAGGGCAACTGCCAAATCCTTGCAGCTTAAAATCTATAAAGGAACGGATGCTGGACAGAATGAGTGATACCTCAAGAATATTGGATAAACTAGTAAATAAAGGCTATGCCATCCGAAACGAATGCCCTAATGACAGACGAAGCGTTAACATCCTTATCTCAGAAAAAGGTTTAGCTTTATTAAAAGAACTGGACTTTATTGATGAAGCCACTATAGATATTTTTAAAAGTCTCACAACACCTCAAATTCAGCTCTTAAATGAATTACTCGATAATTTAAGAGGAAATGAAATAGCCAAATAGTTTTAAATATTTGTTATTTTTGGGGTCTATGAATAAGGATAAAAAAGTAGCAATACCTTTAATTAAAAATCCAAAAACGGTTTACGAAAAATTTGAGAATTGGGCATCTAAGAACGATACCAAGATCTTTTACGGATTAACCATTTTAACCCTTTTTTTATCGTTTATTTCTTTTAACGCGCGCATTAGTGAAGCGCATGACGACGCACTTTATTTAGAAGGTGGTTGGCGCTATGTAAACGAATTCCCTGATTATTTCTACACGCAAAACGCACCCCTTTACCCTATGTTTTTGGGATTGTTGGTAAAGTTGTTTGGCTTTAAACTTATTTTATTTAAACTCTTTTCGGTAATTTTTAATGTTTTAGGCTTTGTACTTTTTTATAAAGCATTAAAAGGCAGAATTCCTGCAATTGTTTTTATACCCGTTGCAATTTTTCAGGCAGTAAATCATTTAATTATTTATTATGCCAGCATGACCTTTACCGAAGCCTTTTATTTTTTTCTACAAGGTTTGTTTTTCTATTATGCTGTAAAAATTATTGATGCCGTTAATAAAGATGGGGTGCAATTAAAACCTCAATTAAAATTATGGTTGCTTTTTGGTTTGAGCATGTTTTTAATAAGTACCTGCAAAAGTTCAGCCATAGTCGTTGTTCCGTCAGTATTACTGTTTTTTGCGCTTGAAAAGAACTGGAAGGCTGTTGGATTTTCACTAGCAAGTTATTTATCCTTTAAAATTATTTATGAAGTTTTAGTGAGAAGTATTTGGAAGGCGCAAAACCAATTTGCCGGACAAAGTAAGATCCTCTTGCAAAAAGACCCTTATAATAAAGCCCTTGGAGACGAAGATACAGCAGGCTTTATTCAGCGTTTTGTAGATAATTGTAACTTAGGTTTAAGTAAACGTTTTTATCAATTACTAGGATGGAGAGATGAGAACAACATTGATGTATTTGGTTTTGTTACACTCGTAACCATTGCAATAATCATCATTGGATTTTGGAAATTAGCCAAACAAAAAAATAAAGTAATGTTGTTATTTGCTTTATTTACCGGGGCTCAAATAATTTTGTCGTTTATTATCCTTCAGGCAAGATGGGATCAGCCACGAATCACTTTGATCTGTATGCCTATTCTGTTGATCTTAATGTTATATGCCTTTTATTCATTTACCAATAAACCCGGCAGTATGGGGCAAATGATCTACATTGCTATTGCTGTTTTAATGGTGGGTTCTGTTTCTATTTCCTCTTTAAAACGTGGTTTTACCAATTTACCCATCGTTCAAAAAAATCTTAAGGGAGATAAATATTTTGGTTATACACCCGATTGGCAAAACTTTTTAAAAGCAAGTGAATGGTGTGCCGATAGTTTATCTAAGCAGTCGCTGGTTGCCAGCAGAAAAGCTCCTATGAGTTTTGTGTATGGTAAAGGCAAAAAATTCTTCCCAATTTACAGTGTTATAAAAAAAGATAGTTTAACCGAACAATCTAATCCTGATAGTGCTTTGGCTTTCTTTAAAGAGAAAAAAGTAACACATGTTATTTTAGCAAGTTTACGTTTAGATCCAAATAATGCAAGTGCAGGCTTTATTAATACTGTACATAATATCTTTGGTCCAATTAGTCAAAAATACCCTGAAAAATTACGTTTAGTGCATACTGAAGGTGCGTTTGAACAGGCATACATTTATGAGATCAACTATTAAAAATCAGAAATTATAAAGTATGTCGTTTAGTATTAAACTTGGAAATTTTCTTTACAAAAATGCATTTGGTTTGTATAAACCAATGTATAAGTTGTTTAAAAATAAACAAGATGCTTTTGAAATTGAGCTCTTAAAAAAACACATCAAACAAAACGATACAGTATTGGATATTGGCGCCAATATTGGTTTTTACGCTACCATCCTTTCTGATATTGTAGGTGAAAAAGGTGTGGTACATTGCTTTGAGCCCGATAGCAAAAATTTTGAACACTTAAAAAAAACAACGGCCGATTTTAAAAACATTAAAATAAATAATAAAGCGGTTGGTCCAAAAACAGAAAAACTAAAGATCTATACATCAAAAAATTTAAATGTAGATCATAGAACTTATAAGCCCGAAGAATACGATAAAGAAATTGAAATTGATGCAGTAAGTATTGATGATCATTTAGCTTCTAATACAAAAGTAGATCTTATTAAAATGGATATTCAGGGCTTTGAAATGCAGGCCATACAAGGCATGCAAACTATATTGGATAAAAATAAAGACATAAAATTAATTTCTGAGTTTTGGCCATATGGTTTAAAAAAAGCAGGAAGCTCTGTAACAGAGTATTTTAATTTTTTACAATCAAAAGGATTTACTTGTTATTTATTGGAAGAAACTTCTTTATTAAAACTGACTACAGAAAAAGTTAGCTCCTTAGAGCCATTGGGCGAAGAACATTATTTTAATATTTTTGCTACCAGAACCGATGTTTAAAAAATACACCATACCATTTGATCTTGATGACCCTAAAGCAACTTTAGCGCACAGAGATCTTATTTTACAAAAGCCTTTTTTAAAGCGTTTGTATAACGATTGGTATGACGTTTTTATTAAAAAAGCAAAAGAAATTAAAACCGGTAAGCATCTTGAAATTGGATCAGGTGGCGGATTTTTGAAGGAAGTTTTTCCTGAAGTGATCACTAGCGACATTTTAGCTTTACCAAATGTTGATATGGTTTTTAGCGCCGAAGTAATGCCTTTTAAAGAAAATGAATTAGCTAGCATTGTTATGCTAAACGTATTTCATCACATTCCAAAACCTTATTTATTTTTACAAGAAGCGCAACGCACATTAGTAAAAGGCGGTAAAATAATTATGACAGAGCCCGCTAATAGTGCTTTGGGCAGATTTATCTACAAACGCTTTCATCATGAGCCTTTTGAAGAAAATGGTCCAAGAGAAATAAAAGCCGGTAACCCTTTATCCAACAGCAATCAGGCATTACCGCATATTTATTTTGAGCGCGACCTTGAATTGTTTACAAAGGAATTTCCTCAATTAAAAATTAATTCCATAAAATACCATTCACCCTTTTCATACATCATTAGTGGCGGTGTTTCAAGAAGTGCAATGCTTCCGTATTTTATGTATAATTTCGTAAAAGGAATAGAGTGGTTATTTTCACCATTATCCAAACAATTAGGTTTATTTTGTACAATAGAAGTTGAAAAAAATTAAGTGGAAGAAACAAAACATACATATTTTAATAGTTTAGCTAAAAAGCG
>JBEIEI010000175.1:0-5867 GCA_040382975.1 Flavobacteriales bacterium | reverse complement strand
GCTAAGCTTAATTTTCCTTTAAATTCCTCATTCAGTTTATCCATAAATAAACTGCTTAAGGTTTCGTGGTTAACGCCTTTTACAATACTGTGCTCTAAAGCGTGAGAGAAAGGACCGTGACCAATATCGTGCAATAAAATGGCGATTAAAACAGCTTGTTCTTCTTCTTCTGTTATAGCAATATCTTTTTGTCGTAATGTTAACACGGCTTCCTGCATTAAATGCATGGCGCCAATAGCATGATGAAATCGTGTATGTAAAGCGCCGGGATAAACCAAATTGGTTAATCCTAATTGTTTTATGCGGCGTAAACGCTGAAAATAGGGGTGGTTTAAAAGGTCGTAAATTAATTCGTTAGGTATAGTAACAAAGCCATAAATGGGGTCGTTAATTATTTTACGTTTGTTTATTGGCATTGGATCTTGGTAACTTATAATTAAAATTCGTTAATTTATATAATAGGACTAAATTTAATACGTTATTTGTAATAAAACCAGTAATAAATGGACAAAATTAAGATTCTTTGGGCAGATGATGAGATAAATCTCTTAAAACCACACATATTATTTTTAAATGATAAAGGTTATGAGATCATCACAGCAATGAGCGGTGATGAGGCTTTGGATATTGTGAAAGAGAACAAAAGTCTTAGTGCGGTATTGTTGGATGAAAATATGCCCGGTCTTTCAGGGTTAGACACCTTGCTTAAAATTAAACAGGTAAATAACGATCTACCTGTAATAATGATCACTAAAAGCGAAGAAGAGCACATCATGAATGAGGCCATTGGTGGTAAAATTGCAGATTACCTTATTAAGCCCGTTAATCCAAATCAAATTTTATTGTCGCTTAAAAAAGCATTGGATAATAAACGTTTGGTAAGCGAAAAAACAAATACCGATTACCGCAAAGAATTTGGTCAGATAGGAATGACCATTAACGATAACCTTAGTTGGCAAGAATGGATAGATATTTATAAAAAAATTATCTATTGGGAAATTGAAATGGATAAACTTCAGGATAAAAGTATGCTGGATGTTTTAAAAATGCAGAAGTCGGATGCCAATACACAATTTTTTAAGTTTGTTGAAAGAAATTATATCAGTTGGTTAAACGGTAAAAACACTGCTCCACCTACCATGAGTCACACACTTTTTAAAAATAAATTTATAAAAGAATTGGTTAAAGAGGAGCCGGTGTTTTTTATATTGATAGATAATTTACGCTTAGATCAATGGAAAGTTATTCAGCCAATCATTCAGGATTATTATCAGGTAGAAAGTGAAGATGCATTTTTTAGCATTTTACCTACTGCCACGCAATACGCTCGCAACGCCATTTTTAGCGGATTATTACCTAGCGAAATGGAAAAAATGTTTCCAAACTTTTGGTTAAATGATGAAGAAGAGGGTGGTAAAAACATGCATGAAGAAGCTTTTTTACAAGCGCAACTTAAACGTTTAGGTAAGGATATAAAAACCAGTTATAATAAAATAACCAATTTTAATGCCGGTAAAAAATTATCCGATAACTTAAGTAATTTGCTTCAAAATAAATTAAACGTTATTGTTTACAATTTTGTAGATATGTTAAGTCACGCCCGCACCGAAATGGAAGTTATTCGCGAATTAGCAGAGAATGAAACTTCTTACAGAAGCATTACAAAAAGCTGGTTTGAGCATTCGCCTTTATTGGATATTATA
This sequence comes from Flavobacteriales bacterium, assembly GCA_040382975.1. Taxonomy (GTDB): domain Bacteria; phylum Bacteroidota; class Bacteroidia; order B-17B0; family Aurantibacillaceae; genus Aurantibacillus. The sequence continues at coordinate 4,164 of JBEIEI010000175.1, read as the reverse complement.
AAGCAATTAGCGGCAAAAAAAATAAAAGTGGTAATTACAACCGATCATGGAACGGTGCATGTTAAAGAACCAACAAAAATTTTGGGCGACAAAAATGTGAACTCAAATTTGCGTTACAAGCAAGGTAAGGCCTTAGAATACAATTATAAAGAAGTGTTTGAAATTAAGAATCCTGCCGATGCCTTTTTACCGATACAGCATCCTAGTTCTCGCTTTGTATTTGCTAAAGAAGATCGTTTTTTTGCTTACCCTAATAATTTTAATCATTACGTTAATTATTATAAAAATACGTTTCAGCATGGTGGTGTAAGTTTAGAAGAGATCATTATTCCTTATATCGTATTATCGGCAAAGTAATTTTAATAGTTTACTACTAAATTGAATTCAGTTTTAGAAATAAGCATAAATGACCAAAGTGAATTGCCTTATTTGGCAAAAACTATTTTGGAATTGTTTGGTCATCAAAAGATAATTTTATTTGATGCGCCAATGGGTGCAGGAAAAACTACCATAATTAAAGAAATGTGTATTGCTTTAGGAAGTACTGATAATTTTAGCAGCCCTACCTATTCAATTGTTAACGAATATATCTATCCCGGAGGCAAGATCTATCATTTCGACCTCTACCGTCTAAACAGTTTAGATGAATTATTTGATATTGGGATAGAGGAATATCTGGATTCCGGGCACTATTGTATTTTTGAATGGCCTCAATTGGTAGAAGCTATGATAATTGATAATTACAATAAAATTGAAATAGTAGTGAATGAAAATATTCGCTACATTCGCATCATCAAAAAATAAATAATGCGCCATATTTTATTTTCTCTTATTCTTTTAGGAACTTTTTTTGGTTCTTTTTCTCAATCAGATTCGCTAAAAAAGAAAAATACACAGTGGTATTATACCTGGGGCTACACAAGGGCTATTTATAGTAAAAGTACTATTCATTTTAGGAATAATTCCGGACCGCAAGATGTGTCAAATGGCCCTATAAAAAATTATGATTTTACTTTATATGATGTTACGGCAGCAGATCAGGCAGATTTTGATAAGATACCCGATGTAATAAACATTACAATACCACAATGGGTGTTTAGAATTGGTTATTCGTTTAATAAAAAGTGGGGTATTGAATTAAATTATGATCATACTAAATATGTTGTTAACGATTGGCAAAGAGCGCGAATAAAAGGGCAAATAAACGGCAATTATATTGATGGCGATACGATTTTAAATCCTTATACTTTTTTGCATTATGAGCATACTGACGGCGCCAATTTTTGGATGATGAACGCAGTAAGACGATTTGAATTTTTTAACCCATCAAAAAACTTCACGGCATCATATGTTGTTAAACCGGGCGCAGGAATTGTTTTTCCGCGAACGGATGTAACTATTTTTGGTGAGCATTTAAATAATAATTGGATTATTGCCGGTTGGATAGTAGGTGTTGAAACCGGATTGCGATTAGAATTTTTTAAACACGGTTTTTTTGAATTTGTAGGAAAAGGTGCTTTTGCGGACTACAGAAAAACCTTGGTTCTTGGAAAAGGGAATGGATCGGCAAGTCACAAAATATTTGCAGGGCAATTAACTGCAACTATGGGTTTAAAGTTTGATTCTAAAAAATAACATCGGTACTTTTTTTAAATACCAATCTTGAAACAATAAATATTTTTTTTTCGAAGCTTTTATTGGAACCATTTTAAAGGTTAATTCAACAACCGATTCGCAATCTTCGCCGGCCTCAAACATATCATCGTCATCATCTTAATAAGCCCAATTAACCCTAACCAAACTATCATTTCTGTTTAAGGTTTCTATTTTATCTTTAATAATTTATTTTGACTTTTTATTTATTTAAAAATTGTACTTAGTTAGAGTTCATAAACTTTTAATTTTTTTAGTCAGTTAGCTGTATTTTAAAATTTTAAAAGTTATCTAAAATATAACTATGAACTCTAACATAAAGGCAACTCATAGTTATGTAAAAATAATTAAAACAAATAAAAAAAGTTTTCAAAGATAAGTTTTATCCTATTTTAATTTTTTCTCCTAAATGTTTTGGTTTCGTGTTCAATAAATACAAGTCCAAAATGCATTTAGTTCGCGAAAACAATTCTCTGATCTTTATTTTTAAAGTTTGTTGGGTGGTTACTTTTTGAGCGTTAAAACCATAGGCGGTTAAACCAATTTTATTGGCAATAAAAACAGCCCGAGCATTATGAAATTCTTGAGAAACAACTATAATACTGTCTTGCCCAAAAACTTCTTTACTTCTTACCATGCTATCAAAGGTTCTTAAACCTGCGTAGTCTAAAATGAGGCAGGAGTCGGCTACGCCTAATTTTACTAATGCATCATGCATATCCTTTGGTTCATTATACTCATCCACTCTGTTATCGCCACTTAAAATTAAATAGTTTACTTTTTTCGAATCGATAAGTTTTTTTGCTGCATCTATTCTGTAGGTAAAGTATAAATTCTCTGTACCATTTCTTAATCGTTCTGAGGTGCCTAAAACAATACCCACATTTGTTGTTGGCAGATCTTTCACCTCATCATAAAGTTGTGACTCTGTTGAACTGCCAATAATTAAAAAACAAATAAGCGAAAAAAGTAAAATGAAAGAGGCGCTGTAAATTATAATTTTAAATAATTTTTTAATTAAGAAGATCATTTGTTAAGCAATTAAAAAAATATCGCTGCAAACAAATACACAAAAAACAACACTGGCTATGCCGTTGGTGGTACCAAAAGCTAATGTAACCTTGCTAAGATCGTTTGGTTTAACGAGTGTGTGCTGAAAAATAAGCAAACCAATAAAAGCTACTGCACCTAAAATATAAAGCCATCCAAAGCCTCCATAAAAATAAGCGCTAATAATAATAAACGCTGCAAAAAAATGAAACACTCTTGATAGGAGCAAGGCATTTTTTCTTCCTAAATAAACCGGAATTGATTTTAAGTTTTGACTTTTATCAAATTCATCATCTTGCAGGGCATAAATAATATCAAAACCACTCGACCAAAAAAATACCACAATACTAAATAATACCGGTAACATCGAAAATTTTTCGGTTAACGCAATGTATGCTCCAATAGGTGCAAGCGCTAATCCTAAACCTAAAATTAAATGGCACAACGGTGTAAAGCGTTTAGTATAACTGTATCCTAAAACTACGATCAATGCCACCGGAGATAAATAAAAACACAGCGTGTTTATTAGGAAAGCTGATACAACAAATCCAATGCAACTAATAATTACAAATGCCAAAGCAGCACTTGGCGAAATTTTTCCTGCAGGAATTTCGCGAATAACGGTTCGCGGGTTTTTGCCGTCAAACTTTCTATCAATATACCGATTAAAAGCCATGGCCGCGCTCCGCGCAAATACCATGCATAAAACAACTAATATAAATTTTTGTAAATTAAAAACGGCTTCATTAGAATGTATTGCCAACGAAAAACCAATTAAGGCAAATGGTAAAGCAAAAATGGTGTGACTGAATTTTATTAAGGAAAGATATTTTTTTATGATAGAGAGCATAGGTTAAAATACTAATTTATTATTTACCTCGTCCCTGCAAAACAATTAATACAGTATGTACAAGGATTTTAAAATCTAATAACAAACTCATATTTTCAACATATAATATATCAAATTTTAAACGGTCAATCATTTGATCTACATTTTCGGCATACCCAAATTTAACTTGTCCCCAACTGGTAATACCCGGACGGATCTTTTGTAAGTGTTTGTAATGAGGTGCTCTTTCCACTATTTTATCAATATAAAATTGTCTTTCGGGGCGAGGACCAACAATACTCATATCGCCAATTAATACATTTAAAAATTGAGGGATCTCATCTAAGCGAACTTTTCTTAAAAAGCGACCAGTCTTAGTTACCCGTGGATCGTCTGAACTCGAAAGCGCCGGCCCCATTTTTTCAGCATCCTGATACATGGTCCTGAATTTAATAATGTAAAACGGTTTGCCGTGAATGCCTACGCGTTCTTGCTTGAAAAACATAGGACCCTTTGAACCCAATTTAACCAAAATGCCTATAAGTAAATACAACCAACTAAAAATTATTAAAACAAAAACCGAAATAATAACATTTAAATGTTATTAAACAAATCAATCGTCTCTCCATCTG
>JBEIEI010000174.1:0-5884 GCA_040382975.1 Flavobacteriales bacterium | reverse complement strand
TTATACTATCGAAGGAAGCAAGAACCTATTTGAATTTGCAACATAGATTGCATCAAAAAATAAAGTAACTAACATCAACTTCATCCACTCAAAATTTGATGAGGCTTTACCGCAAATATTACAAAATATAAATTCGCTCGACCTTTTTTATGTAGATGGTAATCATACTTATGAGGCTACACTTAACTATTTTAATTTAGCTTTAAGTAAAAAAAATAATTCATCCATTTTTATATTTGATGACATCTACTGGAGCAAAGGAATGACAAGCGCTTGGGAAGAAACAAAAAAACATCCATCGGTTACATTAAGTATTGATGCTTTTTATTTTGGCTTGGTATTTTTTAGAGAAGAAGTAAAAGAAAAAGTGGATCTGAAGTTTTATTTGTAGCTTATTTTTCCAATTAGTTTTTTAAATGAGTTAAAATTTGTCATCCTCACGCAGGAAGGATCTCGATAAAGAGATTTCTCCTATTGTCGAAATGACATATTGGACTATATAATATTTGTATTTGACGTTATTTAGAATAGTTGTCACATCGAGTAGAAAATTTTCTTCTTTTAAATTTTCGTATCGAGATGTCTGCTTGATTTGTTCTCGATAAAATTTTCCGCAAGAGGCAATTCGGAAAATTAATCGAACTGACTATTCAAGCAATGTTAATTAACATTTAATCAAATTGTCATTCCGACAAAGGAGGAATCTGGGATAGAACGGATGCTTTACTTCGACAAGCTCAGCACATCGCCTTCGTCAGCATGACAATACATTGAGCTGTTTTTTATTTGCCTTTGATATTATTATTTCTATTTGTCAAGCATTTTTTCAAAATCATCTTCGCTGATAATTTTAACGCCAAGTTTTTCCGCCTTCTTTAATTTTTCAGGTCCCATATTATCACCGGCTAATAAAAAAGAAGTTTTGCCACTGATAGAACCCGAATTTTTTCCTCCGTTAAATTCAATTAATTCTTTTAGTTGATCACGACTATGTTTATTAAACACTCCGCTAATAACAAAAGTTAATCCGTTTAATTTATCACTGCCTGCTTGTTGCTGCTCTTCACTTAATTCGAATTGTAGACCTGCATATTTTAAGCGTTGAATAATATTTTTATTTTTTTCATCAGCAAAAAAATCAGCAATACTTTCTGCAATAACACCCCCTACCTCATCCGTTTCCAACAATTGTTCTTTTGTTAAACCTATTAAAGCATCTAATGATTTTACTTTCTTAGCGATTTTTTTTGCAGTGGTTTCTCCAACATGTCTTATCCCTATTGCATATAACACGCGCTCAAAAGGCACCTTCTTGCAAGCTTCCAAACCCTCGATCAAATTATTAGCCGATTTTTCTGCCATTCTTTCTAAAGGCAATAACTGTTCCTTTTTAAGATCAAACAAATCTGCAATGTTTTTTACTAAACCTGCTTTAAACAATTGATCAATTGTTTCGCCGCCTAAACTATCTATGTTCATTGCCTTTCGCGAAGCAAAATGTTCCATCTTCCCAATAACCTGTGGCGGACATTCCATTTCATTCGGACAAAAGTGATTGGCTTCGCCTTCGTCACGTTTTAATAGCGTACCACATTCAGGACAATGGGTAATGTATTTTGTTGGATGCGTATGAGGTTTCCGTTTTGTGAGATCAACCCCAATGATCTTTGGAATAATTTCGCCACCTTTTTCTACGAAAACAAAATCACCAACACGCACATCTAATTTTTCAATAATATCCGCATTATGCAAGGAAGCACGTTTTACAGTTGTACCGCCTAATGCAACAGGTTTTAAATTTGCCACCGGCGTAATTGCACCCGTGCGTCCAACCTGATAAGTTATATCCAACAATTCGGTTGAAACCTGCTCGGCTTTGAATTTATAGGCTATGGCCCAGCGTGGAGATTTTGCAGTAAATCCTAATTGCAATTGCTGTTTATAATCATTTACCTTTATAACTATTCCATCAATATCATAAAGTAAATTAAAACGTTCTTTATCCCAATACTCAATAAATTCTAAAACTTCATTAATGTTATCGAGTAATTTAGAATGCTTGCTAACATTAAAACCCCATGACTTGGCGGCGTTTAAATTTTCGAAATGACTTTTAAAAGGCACTTCTTCGCCTAACATATAATACACAAAACAATCTAATCTTCGGCTGGCAACAACAGAGCTGTCTTGCATTTTCATGGTACCGGAAGCCGCATTGCGAGGGTTGGCTAGAGGAGATTCGCCAATTTCTTCACGTTCTTTATTTATCTCATCAAAAACAGTTCTCGGCATAAATATTTCGCCTCTTATTTCAAAAGACGAAGGGAAATTTCCTTTTAATTTTAAAGGAATAGATCTAATTGTTTTAGCATTGGTTGTTACATCATCGCCCTGCACCCCGTCACCACGTGTAACCGCTTGAGTTAATTCGCCATTTGTATAATTTAAACCGATAGATAAACCATCAAATTTTAATTCACAAACATATTTAACTGTGCTAGATGAAAATAAGTCTGCTGATTGTATACCCAAACCTTCTTGAACTCTTCTGTCAAAATCGATCATGTCTTCGGTGCTATAGCTATTAGATAAAGAAAGCATCGGATAAGTATGTTTAACCGACTTAAATTCTTTTGTAATGGCTCCACCAACACGTTGACTCGGAGACGTAGATAATAATAATTCAGGAAATTGATTTTCAAGGGCGATAAGTTCCTCCAGCAATTTATCAAATTCAAAATCACTTATAATTGGTTTATCATTCACATAATAATTATGATTATGTATTTCAATTTCAGAAGATAATTCTTTAATGCGTTTTTCTGCTTGAACCTTATCCATAAACCAAATTAAAATTTTAGCAAATTAATTATTTTGGTGAGATAAAGTTCGTCTATGTTATCAAAATAGTTTAAAGTATCACTATCTACGTCTAAAACACCTATAACAGTATTATGCTGATCTAATAATGGTAACACTATTTCGCTTTTACTTAATGAACTGCAAGCAATATGTCCGGGAAAAGCTTCCACATCATCCACAATAATAGTCTCTTTTTTTAACCACGAAGTTCCGCAAACGCCTTTCCCACTATTAATACGCGTGCAGGCAACCGGACCTTGAAAGGGACCTAGGACTAATTGGTTTTGTTTTACCAAATAAAAACCTACCCAAAAAAAATTCATTCCATATTTTAGGGCAGCGCAAATGTTGGCCATGTTGGCTATTGCGTCAGTCTCACCATCCAACAAAGCTTTTATTTGAGGAATCAACTCAATATATTTTTCTTCTTTTGTGGTTGCTGTTAATTTTAAATCGTCGGTCATGCTTAATTCGGTTTAAATACAAATTTATGTATCTTTAATTCTAAAATATATAAAAATGAAAAAAATATTAGCAATTGCATTATTAAGTTTAGCTTTTGGAACAAAGGCACAAACTATTGAATCCGGAAGTCACTCAACAACCGGCTATATAAAATCAGACGGAACTATAGAGAACAGCAGTCATTCAACAAAAGGCTACATTAAAAGCGATGGCACCATTGAGAATTCATCACACTCAACAATTGGGTACATTAAAAGTAATGGCACTATTGAAAACAGCAGTCACAGCACAGTGGGTTATGTGAAAAGCGATGGAACAGTTGAAAACTCATCACACTCAACCATTGGTTATTTAAAAGATAACGGAACAGTTGAAAACTCGTCACATTCAACAATTGGCCATGCAAGTGGTGTTAAAAAAGAATGGGCTGCGGTTGTATTCTTCTTCTTTAAATTTTAATTATTCGGGATGGAACGCAGAGAACACTGATCAAACAGATTATCACAGATCATTTTATCAGTGAAGATCTTTAAAATCCGTTTAATCTGTGTTCTATCACGATCAGTTAAACGATCAATTGCAAACCGTCAACCGCCAACTCAATGTTGGCAGGTAATTCTTTAGAAACTGCCTCATGCAGACCTAACTGATGTGAGATATGAGTAAAATAAGCTTTTCTGGGTTTTAATTCTTTTACCAGTTCAATTGCTTCTTCAAAAGTAAAATGCGAAACATGAGGTTCTCTTCGTAAAGAATTAAGAACTAACACATTTAAATTTTTTAATTTTTCTTTTTCAGCTTCCGAAATAAAATTAGCATCCGTTACATAGGCAAAATCATTCACACGAAAACCTTTAACCTGCATTTTATAATGCAATACATTAATAGGCTCTAACAAAATATCTCCTACGTAAAAAGGTTCATCTTCAAAATCTATCACATTTATTTCGGGGATGCCGGGATATTTTTCGTCCGAAAAAATATAAGCAAACTCACGGTGTAAAGCTGTTTGAACACGTTTAGTAGCATAAACAGGCATCACCATTTTATTAATAAAATTAAAAGATTTTACTTCATCTAAACCTGCAATATGATCTTTGTGTTCATGCGTGAAAACCACAGCATCTAGCTTTTTTATTTTTTCGCGCAACAATTGATATCTAAAATCAGGACCTGCATCAATGATCACTCTTGTTTTTTCTGTTTCAATTAAAACAGAAGAGCGTAAACGTTTATCGCGCGGATCAAGACTAGAGCATACCTCGCAATCACATGCCACAATTGGCACACCCTGCGATGTACCTGTTCCTAAAAAAGTAATTTTTATTGACACAACAATTATTTTAAAGAAGTAAGTTAGCTTAAATACTAAAAGAAAAATAAATTAATTTTTACTTTTTATTAAATATTTATTTTGATCAAAATTATATGTTAAACCAATCACCAAGCGGCCGGCGTTAGACAGTTGCTGACTTGATACCCTTTCATGAACATTAAACTGATAAGATGTATTTAAAACAAATTTCTTGTAACTCAGATCTAAACTTGGCCCTAGCAAGAGCACATCTATATTTGTACCAGCCTCTAAATTACCATTTACGAGTAAGCCTTTACTGTATTCGTAATTGACAAAAACTGCAGGGAAGATCTTTAGATCATTAATCTCTAATTTTACAAATAAATTAAAAACCTGGTTGTATGAATTGGCAAATTTTTCTTTGTATTTATTTGTACCGTTGATCTTAAACATACAGTTAGATGCGATACCAAACCACTTTCGGCTCAATAGATAATTTACATAATAAAAATGATCTACACTCCCAGTACCATTTTGATTTAGTAAGGACATACGATTAAATTGAGCGTTTTGTTTATCAGAAATCCCTACAGGAAATTTTATTCCTGCACCTACTATCATACGTTGTTTTATTACATAACCGTTTAGGCGTTTTATTACATGATACCCCGAAAATAGCGTGGGATCTGAAACGCCTGTATTTGTGTTTCTTTGCCCATCATATTTTGTTTTAATTTGTTGAATGGGAAAAATAAAATTTAGTTCCCAGCTTGGATGTAAAAAATACTTCCCACGTAACTCAAGCACTTTGTATGTTTCATAATCTTTACTGGAATGATTTTTTGTTTCTATTGCAGAATCTCCGGGTATTACCGAAGGGTCGTGCATGGTTTTATACGCACCTGGCAATAAAAATCGAGAAGTTTGCTGATAATTTCGGTAGCCGTTAAAAACTCTATAACGATGCAGGAGTGTTAACTGACTTTGGTTATCGTATGGGGTAATACCCATAAAGCTTCCACACAAGTCGCATGCACTTATATGTAAACTAATAAATAAAATTATTGTAACTATAATATATCTCATAATGATCAATTTTAAAATTGATCATTATGCATTTTAAACCTAATTTGTTGAACTCTTATTCAGTAATTGCTAATTCAATTTCAACAGTTTCTCTATTCCTTATTTTTACAGGAGCCCCACCACTAACAATACTGGGAGGTGGCACATCATCATCGAAACCAACTGCATACAAAT
>JBEIEI010000173.1:0-5912 GCA_040382975.1 Flavobacteriales bacterium | reverse complement strand
TTCAGCTTCAACGCGTTTCATAAAAAGATCAGGAATCCAAAGTGCAGTAAATAGATCACGTGCACGGTTTTCTTCTTTACCATGATTTTTACGGATATCTAAGAAGTCATAGATATCTGCATGCCAAGGCTCTAAATAAACCGCAATAGAACCCTTACGTTTTCCACCACCTTGATCAACGTAACGAGCAGTTTCGTTGTAAACTTTTAACATTGGAATAATTCCGTTGCTGGTTCCATTGGTTCCTTTAATATAAGAACCTGTTGCGCGTACGTTATGAATATTGATACCGATACCACCGGCACTTTGCGAAATTTTAGCGCATTGTTTTAGTGTATCATAAATCCCATCAATACTATCATCTTTCATTTGTAATAAAAAGCAAGAACTCATTTGCGGTTTTGGCGTACCCGCATTAAATAAAGTTGGTGTTGCATGTGTGAACCAACGCTCACTCATTAAATTGTATGTTCTTATTGCAGAATCAATATCGTTTTTGTGAATACCAACAGCAACACGCATGATCATATGCTGCGGGCGTTCAGCAACCATGTTGTTCATTTTTAGAAGGTATGAACGCTCTAAGGTTTTAAAACCAAAGTAATCGTAACCAAAATCGCGATCGTAAATAATTGACGAGTCTAATGTATGCGCATTGTTCATTACAATTTCATATACATCTTGCGCAATTAACGAAGCAGGTAAATTAGTTTTTGGATCGATATAATTAAAAAGCGATTCTATTGTTTTAGAAAAACTTTTAATTGTGTTCTTATGTAAATTGCTAACCGCAATACGTGAAGCAAGTTGTGCATAATCCGGGTGACGAGAAGTTAATCCCGCAGCGGTTTCCGCAGCTAAGTTATCTAATTCAATAGTGGTAACGCCATCGTAAACACCATCAATTACTTTTTTTGCTACAAGTATTGGATCAACATGCGACGGCTCTAAACCGTAGCTAAGTTTTTGAATACGAGCCGTGATCTTGTCGAATTTTACCGATTCACGAGTGCCATCTCTTTTTAATACAAACATACGCCGAGTTTTTTGTTTAGTTTTTTGAGTTATTTTCTTACTTCAAGGTACTTTATATAAGTCCCCTTTTTTTTTGTGATATTTTAATGTTTCAACAATTTGCCGGTTAATTAAATTGATTTAGTTTTTCTGTGTCATTTCAATTTTTTTAGGCTAACATCCCTTTCCAAGAGGCTAATCTTGATTAATGTAAAGTTAATGCGGTTTAATTGGAAATTTTACCTTATTAATGTTAAACTAAAAATCTTCATCTAGTTTAAATTGGTTGTTTTCCTCCTTGTTATTCATAACGCCGGCTTTTTGGTATTCGGCCACGCGTTTTTCAAAGAAGTTGGTTTTGCCCTGTAAAGAGATCATTTCCATAAAATCAAATGGATTTGAGGCGTTATAGAACTTTGGACAACCTAAGGAAACCAATAAGCGGTCTGCACAAAACTCAATGTATTGACACATTAAGTCTGAGTTCATACCTATTAGTTTAACAGGAATAGCGTCTACCACAAACTTCTTTTCAATAAGTACCGCGTCTGTGATGATCTTAGTAACCTGTTCTTTTGGTAATTGATTTTTTAAGTGCTGCGAGTAGATCATACATGCAAAATCGCAATGTAAACCTTCGTCGCGGCTAATTAATTCGTTGCTAAAAGTTAAACCCGGCATTAAACCGCGTTTTTTTAACCAGAAGATCGAGCAAAATGATCCCGAAAAGAAGATACCTTCAACAGCAGCAAAGGCAACTAAACGCTCAGCAAAAGAACCATTGTTTATCCAACGTAAGGCCCAATCTGCTTTTTCGCCAACACAAGGTACAGTGTCTACTGCATGTAATAATCTGTCTTTTTCAACAGGATCTTTAATATAAGTATCTATTAATAAGGAGTAGGTTTCGGAGTGAATGTTTTCCATCATGATCTGGAATCCATAAAAACAACGTGCTTCAGGATATTGTACCTCGTTTAAAAAGTTGATGGCAAGGTTCTCATTTACTATTCCATCGCTGGCAGCAAAAAAAGCAAGGACATGCTTAATAAAATGTCTTTCGTTATCGTTTAATTTATTGTTCCAGTCAGCCGTATCAGAAGAAAGGTCTATTTCTTCGGCCGTCCAAAAGCTGGCTTCGGATTTTTTGTAATATTCCCAGATATCTTTATACTTTATAGGAAAAAGTACAAATCTGTCTTTATTCTCGACTAAAATGGGTTCTAACATACTAAATACTTATTTAAGGGTTTTATATAATGCGTTTATGTTTAAAATCTATCTTACAAATAAACACCAAAAAGATACCTTATCGTTAACAAATGAATTAACAGTTTGTTGAAGTTTTAAACACTATAAATTGACAATAAATAGTTGATAACCTTTAACTTGATTGATTTACAGTAAAATAACAAAAACGCAAAAATTTCTAAAAAATAAGTTGTACGGGTGAAAACTATTTTTAAGTAGAATTGAGGTTTTGTGATTTTAAAAAAGGAAAAACCAAGTCAGCGATTGGCCTATAAGCAAAAAAGAAGTAATTTAGACTATAATATAACAAAGCAAATTGTAACTTTTAATTATAAGCAACGTAAAACAGTCAAAATTCCATCATGCACTCCAAAGAAACAACCGCTTTAATTCTTAAAAATGATAAAGCTGCTATTAAAGAGGTGTTCGAAATGCATTTTGGTAAAATGGCCTCAATAGCAATTCGTTATTGCAAAAATGAGGCTCAGGCAAACGAAGTAATTAATTTTGGGTTTCACGAATACATAACCAAACTACAGCAAAATAGCAACACCCAACCCGAAGATATTGAAAAGAACTTTGAGCAGGATTTTATACGATCATGCGCCTCTTTTGTAAAAAGTATTAGCAGCGAATATTATGTAGCTAGCACGGTTTACGCATCCGGTTCAACCAATAAAAATTATGATCTTTTTGAAACCAATGAGTTTATTGACTTTACATTAATTGACAATGATGTTTTGATAAGATCTTTACAGCAACTGGTTCCATCGCAACGATTAGTGATTAACTTGCATGTAATTGATGGTAATTCTTTAGATGAAACAGCAAATATTATTGAAGCTAGTTTACAAACCATAAAAAGTAGTTTAGAAAAAGCGCGCTATAATTTGCAAAAAAACATTGAGAAGTGTTATAAAACAATGAAAAATGAGCAGCCACTTTAACTACGAAATAGATGAGCGTAATGTGCGCAACCAGTTAAAGGCCCTAGAAATGCCTTTTAAAGAGGAGGCATGGTATAGTTATGAGGCTTACGCAAAACAATTTCAAAGCACACACAAAAGCCAATTATTACCTAATTTTAATTTTGCTTTAAACCGCAACGTGGTTTTGCCTGTTGTGTTTGGTGCTATTATTGTTTTATTCTCGTTTTTACTGTTTAATTTTATAAATATTAAAAATACAAAAACAGAGAAAAAAGAAGTAGTAGAAACTAAGCCGGCCGTTACTTCAATTTCCGTTGAAAAGAAAGCCCCTGCCCCAAAAAAAGAGATCAAAGTTATAGAAGTTAAAAAAGAAGTAGCTCCTACAACAGCAAGCACAGCACCTTCAAATTCGGTAGCTGCCGTTATAACCAGCACGGTAAATACAATTGCAAAAACAACGCCGCTAACAACAAATAATTCTGTTGCGGTTAAACCAATTTTTTCAAACATGGCAGTGGCTGCACAAAACACTCAACTAGCAGGATCGCCATCTACATTTGAGCCTAAAAAGAAAAAACGACGCAGCAAAGGAAACGCTGAGGTGCTTGAATCTATAGCAACCCCAGTAAATTTATTAAACCTCACACAAGAAGAGGTTGAGCCTAAACTAAAGTAGTACCGATATCTTTCCTTCAACAATTTCTCTGTTAATTTTTATACGCGCTAAAATTTAGTGTAATTGGTACAATTAGTGGCTACCTTTGCATCTATAATAAATTATGATTAGAGAAGATATAAAAAACAGAGAGGATCTGGAGTTGTTGGTAAATTCATTTTACGATAAACTTTTACAAATAGAAGAAATTAAACCTGTTTTTGCCGGAATAGATTTTCCTTCTCACGTGCCGCATATTGTAGCTTTTTGGGCTTTTGTGTTATTAGATGAAGAAGGTTATACAACCAACGTATTTGATAAACATATTGATCTTCCTATACAGCCGCACATGTTTGATATTTGGCTTGAAGTGTTTAATTCCACTGTTGATGAATTGTTTTGCGGCGAAAAAGCCGAAATAGCTAAACAACGCGCCACCTCGTTAAGTTATACCTTTAAATCAAAATGGGAAAAAATTAAAAAGTAAACTCATGCATTTCCATTTTGTAAATCGCTCCATAATTGATATTTTTAAAGTCTTTACACGATACCTAATAACATAACATGGAGACCACGACCAATAAATTTTTATTTGAAAATAATCTTGCATTTGCACAAAATTTAGACAAAGCCGACAATCTAAGATCTTATCGCGAGAAATTCTTTTTTCCTCAGCATAACCAGCAGGATGTAGTTTATTTTACCGGCAATTCATTGGGCTTACAACCTAAAATAACACAAAGTTATTTACAACAAGAACTAAACGATTGGGCAACATTTGGCGTTGAAGGGCATTTTTTAGCTAAAAACCCATGGCTTTCATACCATGAGTTGCTTACAGATAAGATGGCAAAATTAGTTGGCGCCTTACCAAAAGAAACAGTAATGATGAACCAACTTACGGTTAATTTACATTTATTAATGGTATCATTTTACCGCCCAACAAAACAGCGATATAAAATTTTATGCGAAGCAAAAGCTTTTCCAAGCGATCAGTATGCCTTGCAATCACAATTAAATTTTCACGGTTATTCTACAACAGATGCTTTGATAGAAATTGAGCCCCGCGAAGGAGAATACCATATTCGCCATGAAGATATTTACGATGCCATCGAAAAAAATAAGGATTCGTTGGCGCTTATAATGATAGGTGGTGTAAATTATTTTTCAGGTCAGGTGTTTGATATGAAGGCTATTACCCAAGCCGGACATAAAGCCGGTGCTATTGTGGGCTTTGACCTTGCTCATGCGGCAGGTAATATTCATTTAGAATTACATAATTGGGGAGTTGATTTTGCTGCATGGTGCAGTTACAAATACATTAATAGCGGCCCGGGCTCAGTTGCCGGCGCGTTTGTACATGAAAACCATTTAGCCAACACCAATTTGCCGCAATTTGCAGGCTGGTGGGGTCATCAAAAAGAAACCCGTTTTTTAATGGATAAAACTTTTGTACCTATGCAAACTGCAGAGCGTTGGCAGCTGAGTAATGCGCCGGTATTAAGCATGGCAGCATGCAGGGCAAGTTTAGATATTTTTGATGAAGTTGGTTTACCGGCTTTGATCCAAAAAAGCAAACGTTTAACAGCCTACTTAGAATTTGTAGTTGAAGAAATTAATAAGCAAAAAAATAATTGCTTACAGATAATAACACCAAACGAAAATCGCGGTTGTCAATTATCAATTGTAGCTAACGGTTACGGAAAAGCCTTGTATAATGATTTGATCGCTAATGGAGTTATACCTGATTGGCGCGAGCCAAATGTTATTCGTTGTGCTCCCGTACCACTTTACAACTCGTTTGAGGACATTTATCGATTTGGCGCTATTTTATTGAATTTACTCAAGTAAACAGGGATAAAATAGTTATATTTATGCTACTTTTCGAGATGTAGCATGTTTGTAAAACAGAAAATTCTTCTTGGCTTTTTGATCCTTCTGTTTTTTACAAATCAGTCTCAGGTCAACCAAAACGTTGTTTTTGATAAAGTAAAATCTAAAGGGTTAACCAACGCATTAATTAGCTGCATCTTTCAAGACCAAAAAGGTTACTTGTGGGTAGG
>JBEIEI010000172.1:0-5916 GCA_040382975.1 Flavobacteriales bacterium | reverse complement strand
CATTTAAGATCTTTCCATCCTGGATCAAAAGTGTTCCGTTTTTAATAACAGTTTCAAAATCCACATAAATATTGGCATTTGTAAAAGCATAAATGCTGTGCGTATTGAATGGCGCACCATTTGTTGGAAAGGTTGATTGAGTATAAAACTTTACACTAAAAAAGATCAAAAATATTAAAACGGCTATTCTTTTCATTCAATGAGATATTTGTTACTGTTATTGATTTATTTCGTCTTTTTACGTTTCAAAATCATAAACCCTCAAATTTAAACAGATTTACTAAAATTACTACGTCTTATTTGCTTTTTATTCTATGTTTTATTGCTATTTTTACCGTAAAAATATATAAAAATGTATACAGGTTTTTTACACACACATTATTTAGTAGTTAGTCTTTTTTTATTCATTTACGTTATAAAAACTGTTTTGCTACTTAGCAACAAAAATGAACTGTTAGAAAAATTTTCGGCAAAAATAAAAGTGCCTGAAATGATCATCAGTTTCTTGTTTTTATTAACCGGTGTGTATTTGATGACACAAGTAACTTACGGAAACAAATACGACAACTTACTATGGATAAAATTGGTAATGGTGTTTGTATCCATTCCATTAGCGGTAATAGGCTTTAAAAGATTTAATAAAATGTTAGCTGCATTAAGTTTATTGCTAATTACAGGTAGTTTTGGCTTAGGAGAAGTTTACCATAAAAAAAAGGGTATTGCTAAAGTTGACTCCTCAACAATGGCCACTTTAGATGGCAAAGCATTATATGAAGTGAACTGTGCTTCTTGTCACGGTGGCGATGGAAAATTAGGCATGTCGGGCGCTAAAGACCTTTCTGTTTCTGCACTCGACACTAATGGCATGAAAGAGATCATCATTCATGGCAAAGGTGTAATGCCTGCTGCGCAAGTTAACGAAGAGCAAGCTACAGCAATTTCAGAATACGTTATCAGCCAACTAAAGGGTCACTAATTTTTAATGAAAGAATCCATTTCTACCGAAATACCAAATCATTGTTGCGTTTTAATTGGCGTAATAAATAAATTGCAGGATGACGGTCTTGCTAAAGAATATTTAGAGGAACTGGCATTTTTGGCAGAGACCTACGGACTTGAAACAAAAAAAACATTTACTCAAAAGCTAGAAAAGCCTGATAAGGCAACCTTTATAGGCAAAGGTAAATTATCTGAAATTAAAGGTTTTGTTCTTGAAAGTAAAATTGATGTTGTAATTTTTGACGATGAACTTTCGCCATCGCAACAACGTAACCTCGAAAAAGAACTTGGTAAAAAAGTATTAGACCGTACCACTTTAATTCTTGAAATATTTGAACAACGTGCGCAAACCGCACATGCAAAAACACAAGTTCAGTTAGCGCAATACCAATACATGTTACCGCGCTTAACAGGTATGTGGACTCACTTGGAACGACAACGTGGTGGAACCGGAACCCGCGGTGGTGCCGGTGAAAAAGAAATTGAAACAGACAGACGTATTGTAAGAGATAAGATCGCTTTGTTAAAAGAGCGCCTAAAAGAAATTGACAAACAAATGGCCACGCAACGTAAAAACCGTGGTGAGTTAATTCGTGTTGCATTAGTTGGTTATACCAATGTTGGAAAAAGTACGATCATGAATTTACTAAGCAAAAGCACTGTGTTTGCCGAAAATAAATTGTTTGCCACTTTGGATACAACGGTAAGAAAAGTAACTATTGACAATGTATTTTTTCTGTTAAGTGATACTGTTGGATTTATTAGAAAATTACCTACAGAATTAGTTGAAAGTTTTAAATCTACGCTTGACGAGGTTCGCGAAGCCGATGTATTAATTCATGTTGTAGATATTTCGCACAAAAACTTTGAAGAGCATTTAAACGTTGTTAAACAAACCCTTCAGGATATTGGTGCCGGCGACAAGCCTGTAATTTTAGTATTTAATAAAATAGATGCATTCACCTACACCAAAAAAGACGAGGACGATCTAACACCAACTACCAGAGAAAATTTATCACTTGAGGATATAAAAAACACCTGGATGAAAAGTTTAAATAATCCGTGTTTATTCATAAGCGCACAAACCAAAGAAAACGTTGAAGAGTTTAAAAAAACTGTTTACGATATGGTGAAAGAACTGCACATTAAACGTTATCCTTACCACAATCTATTGTATTAATGCAGATCGATTTTAAATACGCTTCTATTTCTGATCTACCAAAAATTGTAGCTACTTATAATTCAACCGTTGCTTCAAGATTAGTGACTGCCGATCTGGAACCCGTTAGCGTTGAAAGTAAAACAGAATGGTTTAATGCACACAACCCCGCTAAAAGACCTTTATGGATCATTACAATTGATGCTGATTATGCAGGTTGGATGAGCTTTAATTCTTTTTACGGTCGCCCTGCTTACGATGGCACTGTTGAAGTGAGCATTTATTTAGAGGAAAGTAAAAGAGGAAAAGGTCTTGGTAAAGCCTGCTTGCAAAAAGCCATCGCGGTAGCTCCTTCACTTAACATTCACTCATTATTAGGTTTTATTTTCGGGCATAATGAACCAAGTTTAAAACTGTTTTATCAATTTGGTTTTGAAAAATGGGCGCACTTACCTGCCATTGCCAAAATGGAAGGCATTATGCGTGACCTAATTATTTTAGGTAAAAAAGTTTAAACTATACTTAATACCAAAATAGTCGTCTAAATTCCTAAAAAAAACAGTTAAACATAAACCGGACGAAACCGCCAAAAATCCAGCTTAAAACCTTTTATCTTTATTTTTTAAAACCATTCATTCGCATTAAAATTGTTGTTAAATTTAACGCAACTAATATAAAATTATGACGCATCTTTCTGAAAGAGTAAATAGAATTAGCGAATCGCAAACAATTGCGATGGCAAGAAAAAGTCGTGAATTAAAAGCAGCCGGAATTGATATTATAAGTTTAAGTTTAGGTGAGCCCGATTTTTCTACTCCGCAAATTATTAAAGATGCGGCAAAAAAAGCTATTGATGATAATTTTAGTTATTACACACACGTTTCGGGCTACCTAGAATTAAGAGAAGCTATTTGCGGCAAATTTAAACGCGATAACGGTTTAACTTATACTCCTGACGAAATTGTTGTTTCTACCGGCGCAAAACAAAGTATTGCAAATGCAGTATTGTGTTTGGTTAATCCGGGTGATGAAGTGATCATCCCTGCCCCATTTTGGGTAAGTTATTTAGAGATCCTAAAATTAGGTGAAGGTGTTCCGGTAATTATCGATACAAAAATTGATGCCGATTATAAAATAACGCCTGCTCAATTAGAAAAAGCCATTACGCCAAAAACAAGGTTACTGATGTTAAGCACACCTTGTAATCCTACAGGCAGCGTATATAGTAAAGCAGAATTAAAAGCATTAGCAGAAGTAGTTGCAAAACATGATGAACTGTATATTTTAAGTGACGAGATATACGAACACATTAACTTTATTGGCGGACACGAAAGTTTTGCTCAATTTGATTTTATAAAAGACAGAGTGATCACCATTAACGGTGTTTCTAAAGGATTTGCCATGACCGGCTGGCGTGGTGGAATTATGGCGGCTCCAAAATGGATCGCACAAGCTTGCGATAAAATGCAGGGTCAGTTTACCTCAGCAACTTGCAGTATTACTCAAAAAGCCATGCACAAAGCCATGGAATTGGATTATGACACTTACATTAAACCAATGCGTGATGCATTTTTAAAACGCCGAGATCTTGTTTTAAGTTTAATGAAAGATATTCCGGGATTAAAAACTAACGTTCCGCAGGGTGCCTTTTATGTTTATCCTGAAGTAACTTATTATTTCGGAAAAAAATACAAAGACCATACGATCAATAACGCTACCGACCTTTCGTTATTTTTATTAGACGAAGGGCATTTGGCATTAGTGCCGGGTGCAGCGTTTGGCGATGATATTTACATTCGTTTTTCTTACGCTACAAGCGAAGAAAATTTAATAGAAGCTTTAAAAAGAATGAAAGAAGCTTTAGCGAAACTTCAATAATTTTTTAGATCACCATGAAAAAATTTTCTATAAAAAAAGAACATATCCGCGAGATATTTAAATCTTTCAATAACCTTAACGTGCTTATCATTGGCGATGTAATGATAGACAGTTATTTGTGGGGAAAGGTAAATCGTATTTCGCCGGAAGCACCTGTACCTATTGTTGCAGTAACTAAAAAAGAAAGACGATTGGGCGGTGCCGCTAACGTAGCACTTAATATTCAGGCATTGGGAGCAAACCCAATTTTATGTTCGGTAATAGGAGTTGATTATGAAGGCCAAGCTTTTTTAGATCTTTTAAAAACTCAAAAGTTAAGTCAGAAAGGTATTTTAAAATGCCGCGATAGAATTACCACCGTTAAAACCAGAGTTATAGGTAACAATGCGCAATTATTAAGAGTAGATGAAGAAGTAGAAGATGAAATTGAACCTTCAGAAACTCAGCAATTACTTACTTTGATCTCTTATATCATTAATCACGATAAAATTGATGTGATCATTTTTGAAGATTATAATAAAGGTTTAATTACTACCAAGCTCGTTAGTAAAGTGGTTGAATTAGCTAAGAGCAAAAACATTCCAACCTGCGTTGACCCTAAAAAGAAAAATTTTAACACCTACAAAGGCGTAAGTTTATTTAAACCAAATTTAAAAGAACTGCGCGAAGGCATTAAAATGGATGTTAGCGGAGATAACATTAATGAATTACAAAGAGCGGTAAGCAGCTTTAGAGTAAAACAAAAAGCCGAGACCATTTTAGTTACCCTTGCCGAAAAAGGTGTTATTACCAATTCAAGAACCATAAAAGAACACATTACCGCACACATCAGAAGTATTGCAGATGTAAGTGGCGCAGGCGACACTGTTATTAGCGTTGCTGCTTTATGCAGAGCGCTGGAGTGTAACGATATAGTTACTGCAGCCTTAGCAAATCTTTCGGGTGGATTAGTGTGTGAACAAATAGGCGTTGTGCCTGTTAATAAAGAACAGCTTCTTGAAGAAGCTTTAAAACTTGACTTCGTAAAATAATGCTACACGATAATGTTACTCCATACCAAAGTTCTGATTCCAAAAAAGAACAGGTTGCCCAAATGTTTGATAACATTGCCAATCGCTACGATTTTTTAAATACACTTTTATCTGCGGGCACTCATAAAGGCTGGCGCAAAAAATGCGTTAACCTTTTAAAAACAAAACAACCAAAAGTTATTTTAGATGTTGCTACCGGAACCGGTGATTTTGCAATTGAATGCGCTAAATTAAATCCCGAAAAAATTATTGGTATTGATATTAGCGATGGTATGATGCAATTTGGAAGAGAGAAATTAAAAAAACTAAAATTAGAATCGTTAATTACCCTTGAAAATGGAAATGCAGAAACGGTTGCTTTTCCTGACAATACATTTGATGCCATTGTTGTAGGATTTGGTGTACGTAATTTTCAGAATTTAGAAATAGGATTGGATAATTTATATCGCATTTTAAAACCGGGTGGACAGCTTGTTATTCTTGAGTTTGCCTACCCTACCAATTGGTTCATTAAAGGATTGTATAATTTTTATTTTTCATACATTACCCCATTAGTTGGAAAAATATTCTCTAATGATAATCGCGCTTATACTTATTTAACCGAAAGCGTAAAAGCATTTCCAAACAACGAAAAATTTGTTGCCATTTTAAATAAACTAAAATTTAAGAACACTAATTTTAAGGGCTTAAGCTTTGGTGTAGCAGCAATTTATTACGCTGAGAAGTAATTCGTTTGTCATTTCGACTCCGCTCAATGACCGGTTTTGATTGCTGAGCGGAGCCGAAGCAGCATATCGAATTTAAGCGGATATAGATAGCAATATGGAGAGAAATGCTCTGAACCTGACT
>JBEIEI010000171.1:0-6011 GCA_040382975.1 Flavobacteriales bacterium | reverse complement strand
TGACCGGTTTTGATTGCTGAGCGGAGCCGAAGCAGCATATCGAATTTAAGCGGATATAGATAGCAATATGGAGAGAAATGCTCTGAACCTGACTAACAACAAATGCACGGATTACAAATCCGCGCTAATGGATAACAAAACAAGCAAAATATTTTCAAGACTTCTAAATTCCCTCCTCCTCCCGATATCTATCGGGACTTCGGGCACCTCCTCAAAAGGAGGACACTATGTGTGCTTCGGCTTTTTGATAACATTAAAAAAAACAGATTTCTCAGGCTTTAATTTATTCTAGGTGAAGCCTTCGAAATGACATATCACAAAAGATTGCTTCAGCCTCCGAAATATCTGCGCGAAGCTTCGCAATGACGATTATGCTCCGTCATTGCGAGGAGGGACAACGAAGCAATCTAAAAAAACAGCATTTCCGAAAGGAGAACACGATTTTAGAATTTCATTAAATAAAGATTTCTCAGGCTTTAATTTTTCCTTGTGAAGCCTTCGAAATGACATACTGCATACAATTCCGCGTTTCGACAAGCTCAACGACCGGATAAAATAAAAAAATCCCTCCGGCTTTCACCGAAGGGATCTTTAAGTTAGATCTATCTTAAAATTATTTTACTTCTTCAAAATCAACATCGGTTACATTCTCGCCATTTGGCTGTCCTGCTTGGCCTGCGTTGTTTGGATTTGCGTTAGCGTTTTCTGCACCGCCTTGTTGAGCCTTGTACATATCTTCGCTTGCAGCACTCCATAAAGTATTGATACTTGCTAAAGCAGCATCTATTTTAGCGATGTCTTTTGATGCATGTGCAGCTTTTAATTCTGTTAATGCACTTTCAATTGGCGCTTTTTTCTCTGCCGGAATTTTATCTCCAAACTCTTTTAATTGTTTTTCTGTTTGAAAGATCATTGCATCTGCTTCATTCAATTTATCAACTTCCTCTTTTGCTTTTTTATCTGAATCAGCATTAGCTTCTGCTTCACGCTTCATACGCTCGATATCTTCCTGGCTTAATCCACTCTTAGCTTCGATACGGATGTTATGTGATTTACCGGTTGCTTTATCTTTTGCACTTACATTTAAAATACCATTTGCATCAATATCAAATGTTACTTCAATTTGTGGTACACCACGTTGTGCAGGAGGTAAACCATCTAAGTTAAATTCACCTAACTTACGGTTATCTTTTGCCATAGGACGCTCACCTTGGAACACAACGATCTGTACAGAAGGTTGGTTATCGGCAGCAGTACTAAAATCTTGCGATTTTTTTGTTGGTATAGTTGTATTTGATTCAATTAGTTTAGTGAAAACACCACCCATTGTTTCGATACCTAAAGATAAAGGCGTAACGTCTAATAACAATACATCTTTTACTTCACCTGTTAATACACCACCTTGAATTGCAGCTCCTAAAGCAACTACCTCATCAGGATTAACTCCTTTGTTAGGCGCTTTACCAAAGAATTTTTCTACAGCAGCTTGTACAGCAGGAATACGAGTTGAACCACCTACTAAAATAATTTCATCTACTTCAGAAGTTGATAAACCTGCATTTTTTAATGCCGAGATACAAGGCTTAATAGTACGTTGAATTAAACTATCCGCTAAGGCTTCAAATTTTGCACGCGTTAAAGATTTAACTAAGTGTTTTGGAATTCCATTAACCGGCATGATATATGGCAAGTTAATTTCTGTAGTTGTAGTATTTGATAATTCGATCTTTGCTTTCTCTGCAGCTTCTTTTAAACGTTGTAAAGCCATTGGATCTTGACGTAGATCTAAACCTTCATCTTTTTTAAATTCGTCAGCTAAGAAATCAATGATCACTTGGTCAAAGTCATCACCACCTAAGTGAGTATCACCATCGGTAGATTTTACTTCAAACACACCATCACCTAATTCAAGAACCGATACGTCATGCGTTCCACCACCGCAATCAAACACCACTAATTTTATATCTTTTCCTTTTTTATCCATACCATAAGCTAAAGCAGCTGCGGTAGGCTCGTTAATGATACGCTTTACATTTAAACCAGCAATTTCACCGGCTTCTTTAGTAGCTTGACGTTGAGCATCGTTAAAATAGGCAGGTACAGTAATTACTGCATCTGTAACTTCAGTTCCTAAAAAATCTTCAGCAGTTTTTTTCATTTTTTGTAAAATGATAGCCGAAATTTCTTGAGGTGTATACTTACGACCATCAATTTCCACACGTGGTGTATTGTTGTCGCCTTTTACCACTTTATAAGGTACGCGTCCAGCTTCTCCACTTACTTCGTCAAAAGTGTGACCCATAAAACGTTTAATTGAATAAACCGTTTTGGTTGGGTTTGTGATAGCCTGACGTTTAGCAGGATCGCCAACTTTTCTTTCGCCGCCTTCAATAAAAGCAACAACAGACGGAGTTGTACGTTTACCTTCGTTATTTGGTATAACCACAGCTTCATTACCTTCCATAACCGAAACGCAGCTATTTGTGGTTCCTAAGTCTATTCCTATAATTTTTCCCATTTTATTTATTTTTTTATTTTTAATTTAAAGTTTATTGTTTACGAGGGTATTTCAATAAATATGCCAAAGGAATAGGATTAAAAATTAGCGACAACCTGTCACAAAAACCAAAAAAAAGAATAACAAAATGTCGGAAAAAGCTTGACTTTTGCGAAAAAGTCAGATTATCTTAAAAACACCAGTTAGGACTAGATAAGTCCGCCGTGTAGAAATGATACTTGCACATGATAGGATTGATGCCAAATTCGGATACAAAAGGGGCTGCCATCTCTTTATAAACAGAATGGCGGGTTCTGAAAGTAAAAATGCCCATTGCAGCACGATCATCAAAATTTGAATAAATAGGCTTCTCTTGCGCAATACTTAATGATGGGGCTGTAAATTGCAAATAATCTGAATATTCTTGAGAAGCTGAAAAAGCAAAAGCTTGTAGTTTATACATTTTACGTCCTTTAATATTATTTGATAGTCCCATTTGTGATAATGAGTAAGCTATACCGGTAATAAAATCTTTCCCTTTAAAATCAAAAGCGAACATTTTAACGAAACTGAAAGTTCTAAGATCCTTTATATACTTATTGCCAAAATTATAATCTACATAACGGTAAATTTTACTGTTATCAAGCAATGAGTCGTAAAAATGCAATCGTACGCGCATGGAATAAATAGCACCCTCGTTGAAGCCGAATTTAGGCGAATAGGTAACATTTGGCTGACTATAATCGACGAAAATATTTGGATCGAGCGGATTTGGATTTGTGGCAAGATCTACCGGATAATAAGGCGGTGTAAAAAGCGTATAGCCTGATGGAACACTGTCGAGTGCATTTGCTCTGGCTGTAAAAACGGTTGCATTTGGATCTGTGTTTCTAACATTTTTTACCTTTAAAACATATTGTCCTGTTACAAACAATCTGTCGGAAGTAACATATACTCTTTGAGTTGAATTAAATGCACCCGGTGCTGTTTGAATAACTGAATCGCGAAACGTAATGACTTGTTTGTTACCTGTAGGTGTTGCACTTACCTTAACACCGTTTACAAAACGTTCTAAAGTAATTAAAAGATCTCCGGCTTGATAATTAATAGAATCTGCCACCTGGGCCATTGCATTGGCATCGCCCTCCCCTAAAAAAATTTTATTTACCCTTATCATTTGTAGGGTTTCTTGTGGATTTAAAACAGCGTAAATAGTTGGCACCTCTTTATAAGGTGCATTAATGTTTAAAGTATTTTTACACGAGGTAAAAACCAAGGCAAAAAAAACAATTACTAGATATGGTGAATTAAAAATTTTCATCGCTTAAAGATAGGCTATTTTTTAGCAAAATTATAACGCATTTACTTTTTGGAATAAATTATTATATACCTGGTCGTATCCCGGATACAGGTGGCTAGAAAAAGTGCGCTCATGAAATACAGTTATAAAAAAACCATTCACTTTTTTAAGCTCTTTGGCCATTTCCAGCAAATCGTTAAGCATTTTTTTGGGACTTAACTTATCGTAAATAAAAAAAGCGCCATCCATTGCACAAAAGGGTACAAATAATAGATCGGTTTGTTTTTCTGAGATGAAGTTGTAATAATAAAAAGGAAAGGAAGTTCCTGCCCTGAAACCGATCGCAGAAGCGAATCCCATAGTAAAATCGGCCAAAATGCCGTTTTCTATTAATAAATGAGGGGTAGTTTTAATATCGAATTTTAAATAATGCTGACGCGATAGTATTACAGGAGCATGGCTTTTTATTGAAAAATCATTTACTTCTTTTTTTAAGCAGTATTTATTTTGAGAAGAATAATACGATGGGTGCAATCCAATATTAGCCCCATTGCCTCTTATTTGATCAAAAACCTTAACAAATGCATTGGATCTTGGGTTTACGGTTCTGTCGTATTTTGTTCCCGACTTAAAAAGGAAAAAATAAATTAATGGGATGTTGTTTTTTAAACAAAACTTAGAATTTGATGCATAAATATCAAAAGGATCTTCCTCTTTTTTTAATAAAACATTTACACGTTTTTTAAAGTTAGTCAGATCAAATTTAAAAAAATCTTTTGCTGCGGCGCCTAATGTTCGTAAAAAACCTTTGGCTTTATAGGCGTATAAATTATCTACATCAATAGTGCTAATAACCTTGAATATATTTTCGGGAAATTTTAGTTGAGGATAAAACTTTTGCAATGCCTCTTTGAGTTCGATTATCCAGTGATCGACCACCGGTTTTAAATTCATTTTATTTTGGAAGAGAATGGATGATTTTGCTTCAAATCGACCGTGAATATCCGGCTCAAAAGGCTGCCATTCTTCGTAACGAGAAATAAAATAAAAAACGGAAGAAAAAATATCGTAACCAAAATGTGCGTTATCATTTATTGATTCATTTTCAAAAAAATAAACGAGCTCATTTTTTATAGAAGCTTTAGGACTATTTTCAGAAACGCTTGTCTCAAATAATAATTTATGAGGTGAGATCTTAAAAGAATCAGCAATTGCCGTTGAAGAGTAATTTACTTTATAAAGTTTGGAATTTTCAAATTCAGAAATTGAATTTGTAAGAATGTATCTAGATTTAAAAACATGTTCAAAAATAAATTGAGTAACATATAGCAAACGAGGACTGGTTTTTTCGCAATAAATAATAAAGCCCAAATGCTCACTCTTTATGCCAAGGTCAAGTAATTTATGTAAGCTATTTTTATCCATCAACCCGTTTTGCTAATAAAAAATTGAACAGAAATAAATAAGAAAAGCACTTAAAGTTTTAGTCGTTCTTAAATTTTATGAAACTTAAATTAAATTTAGGACGCAGTGCCGCGTTAGGATGATTATTGCCAGCTAATACAACTCTTTCTGCATAATTATCGCGACGAACTGCAAGTGCACCGCTTGGGTCGGCAACAACTAATCTAAAACCGTAATATTTTCTTTTCCCATTTAAAATGGCCTGTACGTGACGTGCGAGATTAAACACATAACGGTTGTTTACCTCATCATAATTGCCACCATATTTGCCAAAATCGATTATAGTTAATTGATCCATTGAAAAGGTTTCTTTGCCCGCAGAATCTAAAGGAAGTAATGCCAATTTTGGAGGTGTAAAATAGATACCATTACCAACTGCAGCTAAAAAAGAGGGATCAACGTTAAAAATAAATTCGGCGCGATTAATTGCAATAGGAACCGTATCGCTATAACTTTTTAAATAATTCAAAAACGGCAATTCTAAGTTGAGTTTAGTTCCGCAAAGGCCTTTTAAAAATAGATTTTGCGTTCCTAAATTAGTGTTGCCTTGAAGTTGTTGAGAAAGGATATAATTTCCACCTTGATTGGGCTGATACTTTTCTGTATTAAATCTTAGTGCACTAGATCCTGAAAAATTGAATTTAAAATCAATATCTTGTTTTGTTGCAGAGGGCGTACCTTTTTGATAGTGCAAATAAAAGCCGCTAACGGCATCTTCTAAGTTAAATTTTGTAATTACACCTTGTGCAG
>JBEIEI010000170.1:0-6071 GCA_040382975.1 Flavobacteriales bacterium | reverse complement strand
TTCTTTTAATTCCATTATCCAATTTAAAACTTCTTGATTTGCTAAACCATGTAAAGGACAAGCTAATCCATTCATACCGGCAGCAAATGCTAAGTAAGGATAGCTTAATGCAGAACCTACTAAGTGTGTGGTATGAGCAGAAACGTTACCGCCTTCATGATCAACGTGGATAGTTAAATACAAACGCATTAAACGTTTCATATCAAACTCTTCGTAACCTAACATGTGTGCGAAGTTTGCAGCCCAATCTAATTTATGATCCGGCTCAATATGAATGCCACCTTTGTATTTACGACGGTAAATGTATGCAGCAATACGAGGTAAGCGAGCAATTAAATTCATGCTATCTTCGTATGCGTAGTCCCAATATTCTTTTTTACTCATGCCTTTAGCATAAGCCTTTGCAAAAACAGATTCGGTTTGCATGGCCATAACACCAATTACAAATTGTGTCATAGGATGCGTGTCAACCGGCAATTGTTCAATAACATCAAATACATGTTTAGGAACGTTGTTGCGCTTTAACCATTCTGTAGTGATAAAAGTAACATCTT
The DNA here is from genome assembly GCA_040382975.1 of Flavobacteriales bacterium. Lineage (GTDB taxonomy): Bacteria > Bacteroidota > Bacteroidia > B-17B0 > Aurantibacillaceae > Aurantibacillus. The sequence continues at coordinate 5,517 of JBEIEI010000170.1, read as the reverse complement.
CTTGAGTTGGTAATTCACCAACCAACATTAAATAAAAAATTCCCTCAGGTAGAGGCTCTGTGCCGCCCGGAGCTTTAGGTAAAGCCTTGCGTAACTCAGGAATGGTGTATCCTCTAAAACGAATTCCTTCTTCAGGATCTAATCTTGACGTTTCCGTTACCATGCCAACCATACCACGCATACCTTGGTATACTTGTGCTACGGTAATTTCTCCTAATTTTAAATCGCCATGATTTTTAATTATGTCTTTAATGTCTGCTGCTAAAACATCTGCTTTAGCTTTAAATTTTTCTTTCAACGGATCCATCGTAATAATACTTTTATGGTTATAAATTTACAATCTGAACTAATATAAACAAAGTTATTTTGCGTTATTTTAATTTTATTTTTTTTGGTGGTATTTTAAGGAACAAACTTAAATGCTTTTCCTAAGTATCTTGCCGATCCTCCTAATTGTTCCTCGATCCTTAATAGTTGGTTATATTTTGCGATCCTGTCGCTACGAGATGCTGAACCAGTTTTGATCTGACCACAACTTAAAGCAACTGCAAGATCTGCAATTGTTGTATCTTCAGTTTCGCCACTTCTATGACTCATAACAGAGGTATAACTGTTAGTTTGAGCCATTTGTACGGCATTAATTGTTTCGGTTAAAGTACCAATTTGGTTAACTTTTACTAAGATAGAATTGGCAACACCCTTACTAATTCCATCTGCTAAACGATTTACATTAGTAACAAATAAATCATCGCCAACCAGTTGCACTTTATCTCCTAAAGTATCTGTTACCATTTTCCAACCATCCCAATCATCTTCACCAAAACCATCCTCTATAGAAATAATGGGGTATTTCTTGCACCAGTCTGCCCAAAAAGTAGACATTTGAGCTGAGGTTAATTTATCTCCGGTAGATTTTTTGAAATGGTAAACTTTTTCGTTTGCATCATAAAATTCAGAAGCAGCAGCGTCCATTGCAATATAAATATCTTCACCTGCTTTATATCCCGCTTTATCAATAGCCTGCATAACAGCTTTTATAGCATCTTCGTTATTTTTGAAGTTTGGCGCAAAACCACCTTCATCGCCAACATTAGTGCTCATTTTAAGGTCTTTTAAAACTGCTTTTAAATGATGAAATATTTCAGTTCCCATTCTTAAGCCGTCGCTGAAAGACTCAGCACCAATAGGCATGATCATAAATTCCTGAAAATCGATCCCGTTATCAGCATGAGAACCTCCGTTTAAGATGTTCATCATAGGAATTGGTAATAAATTAGCATTAACCCCGCCAACATAGCGATACAAAGGCATTCTGCTTTCTTCTGCCGCTGCTTTAGCAACAGCTAATGAAACGCCTAAAATAGCGTTAGCTCCTAAATTTGCCTTATTTAATGAACCGTCTAATTCGATCATTTTTGCATCAATATCGCTTTGATCAAAAATATATGAACCTTTTAACGCTTCGCGAATAGCGGTGTTTACGTTGTTTACAGCTTTATAAACACTTTTGCCCATGTAAATTTTCTTATCGTTATCGCGTAACTCAACAGCTTCATGCGAGCCGGTTGATGCTCCGGATGGAACAGCGGCACGACCTAAGATACCGTTTTCGGTTACTACATCTACTTCAATGGTTGGGTTGCCACGCGAATCCAGTATCTGACGGGCAGTAATGTTGTTTATAAATGACATAAAAGGTTGGTTTAAGGCTTTGAAATTAAGGATTATTTAGCAAATGGAAACTTAAATTTTTAAGTCTTTTTTGGAAAAAGAACTTTTTTATGTGCATTTTCAGCTATCCAACTAAATTAATTTTCGGACTTACTTTTTTCTTGATAAAAAAGTAAGCAAAAAATCAAGGCTTCTTAAAATTTTCCTAAAAATCTTTATCCTCCAAGCTGGCGATTTAAGCGCTTCGCGAGATGCAAAAATCGCCTCCACACAAGCAAAACTCTTTTGAAGAATAAAGATTTTCTTAACGTAAAATTTTAAAAGGCCAATCCCCGAAAACTGTTTCTTTAGATTTCGTTATTATTATCCTAAGAAATTATCTTAATAAAAGAAATAGCGATTTATTTTGAACATCAACACACTATTTTAGTAATTAATACGTTTATATTTGCAACACATGAAGATCATTAGCAAAATAGCAGTTTTATTTCTTATATCGTTTTTGGTATTTGATTTTACCTCGTGTAAAAAAGATAAATTAATCACCGACTCCAGTGCGAAATTGCAATTCTCTCAGGATTCTGTTTTATTCGACACCGTTTTTACAACAATAGGCTCTTCTACAAAAAACATTCGGGTTAGAAACAAGAACAATCAACGCATTAAAATTTCTTCAATTCAATTACAAGGCGGCACAGCCTCACCCTTTATTATTAATGTAGATGGTAGTTCCGGTAAATCATTTACAGATATTGAAATTGCGGCAAATGATAGTATGTATATTTTTATACAAGTTAATGTAAATCCTACAAATACCAATTCCCCTCTAATTATAAGTGATGCCTTGGTGTTTTCTGTAAACGGCAACCAGCAAACCGTTCAGTTAGAGGCATGGGGACAAGATGCCTATTATCATCGTCCAACGAATGCTATTAAATTTAAAGATGGGACTTATTTACCTTATTCATTAGTTAGTGCTTCAAATAATACAACCGTTGTTTGGAACAACGATAAGCCTCATGTTATTTATGGCTATTTGGTGGTAGACTCTACGCAAAAATTAATAATAAATGCAGGGGTTAGGGTATACCTAAATAATAAAGCAGCCCTATGGGTTTATAGTTATGGTGAGCTGAAAGTATTAGGCCAGAAGGGTAATGAGGTAATATTTACAGGTGCTCGCCGAGAAAAAGATTTTGCAGATGAACCCGGTCAGTGGGATAGGATTTGGATAAACGAGGGAAGTGTAAATAACGAAATTAATTATGCGATTATTAAGAATGGATACATTGGGGTGCAGGCAGAATTGTTTGGATCTAATTTTAATTCACCGCGTAGATTGAAGATAACAAACACAAAAATTCAGAACATGAGTTTATGGGGCTTTTATGGTTATGCATACAATGTTTATGGTGGTAATAATGTTTTTAGTAATTGCCAGGAGCATTGTGTAAACTTATTAATGGGAGGCAAGTACACCTTTTTACATTGCACCTTTGCTAACTTTTGGGAAAAACAAACCACAAGGGATAAGCCTACAATAAACATCAACAATTATTCTTCACTTCAAGTTTTACCATTAGATTCGGCTTATTTTGGAAATTGTATTGTTGATGGGAAATTAAGTAACGAAATAAAATTAGACCTTGATTATTCAGACACAAATTTCCCACCATCTTTTGTATTTAATAATTGTTGGTTAAAAACTACAAACACAACCTCTAATACAACAAATTATGTTAATATTAGAACAGACGCCGCCTCTTTAAGTTATAAAGACTATTCTAAAAATGATTTTCAAGCACCAAACGAAACACGTATCAGAGGCTTTGTGCATCCTAACGCAACAACAACCGCCGCAAAGTTCCCATTTGATATTAATGCTGTTTCACGAAATACATCAAGTGTAACCGCAGGTGCTTACGAGAATTAGGGATTACTCGCTGTGCTTATCGCTAGCAAAATTGTTAGAGGGCTATGGCAATTTCGATCAATAGTTTAATTCTAAAAGTCTAACCACTAGTTTTTTAATAAACCCCTCTTTAATTTTCAATAAACAATTGACGATTTGAAATGTTTAAATTTTAAAAGTATAATCTTGTCTTTTTAAACTTTTATTGTTCCCTATTTATTTTCACAGTAAATTTGCAATCATTTACCATGAATCCTATCACACACTCACAGCACAAACAAATAATTTACTGGTTACTTACTGGTTGTTTTTTAATTTATATTATGGTACTTGTGGGAGGTTTAACACGTTTAACACATTCGGGTCTATCTATTACTGATTGGAGTTTTATGGGTTCTGTGCCTCCGCTTAATAATGATATGTGGCAAGAACGTTTTGCTAAGTATCAACAAAGTCCGGAGTTTCAAAAAGTAAATGCTACAATGACTTTAGATGAATTTAAACCAATTTTTTTATGGGAATATATTCACCGCATGATAGGCAGAACCATGATGTATGTTTTTGCAATTGGTTTTTTTTATTTTTTAATAAAGAAAAAAATTAAAAAAGAAATGTGGCCGGCTTTTGTGCTTTTGTTTTTTATGGGAGCCATGCAAGCTGTAATTGGCTGGTGGATGGTATATAGCGGACTTCAAAGTAAACCCGCAGTTAGTCATTTTCGTTTAGCCACACATTTAATGAGCGCCTTTACATTATTTGCTTTTACATTTTGGTTTGCATTACGCTTGTTATATCCTAAAGAAAACGTTGAGGTTAGTGATGGAAAAAAAATAAAAGGCTTAACGGTTGTATTTTTTATTGTTTTAATTTTTCAAATTATTTTCGGTGCTTTTACAGCGGGTTACGTTGAGGGTAATGCATCAAAATTAAGACCGGGACATATTTTTAATACCTGGCCAAAAATGGGCGAATCGTGGATGCCAGAGCAAGTTACCATGAAAGCAACTTTTTTTGAGAACGTTTTTGAGAACGCAAGCGGCATACAATTTGTACACAGAACGCTTGCATTTATTGTAGTTGGGTTAATTTGTTTAATATGGTATAAGTCTGATAAATTAAAGTTAACCAAACAACAAAACACCGGAATAACGCTTCTAATATTTGGAGTTACCATTCAATTTATACTAGGGGTTTTAACATTATTATACAATGTTCCGTTAGTTATGGGTGCTTTGCATCAATCAGGAGCCTTCTTTTTGTTTTTAAGTTGTATATATTTACTCTTTCATTTATTCAATAAAAAAGCAACCATCTAGTGGACGATTTTTCGGGACAAGAACAACAAACTTCAAACAGCGTATTTCCGCAAAAACCTTTATTGGCTCAAAAAAGTCAAAATGCTTTAGTGCGTTCTTTAATAAGCTTATTTATTTACGGCTTGTTATTTTATTTTGTATTCGGACAAAACCTTGCTTACATAGCTGCAATTTTAGTGGTGTTAATTATTCATGAGTCGGGGCATTTTTTATTCATGAAATTATTTAATTACAGTAATGTAAAAATTTTTATTGTACCATTAATTGGCGCGTTTACCTCCGGCAAAAAGCAGCAAGTATCGCAGGCGCAACTGAGTTTAATTATTTTAGCAGGCCCTGTACCGGGTATTATTATTGGTTCGGTTCTATTTTGGATAAATAAAGATCTTCAAAACGAAACGGTAAAAATGCTTGCAAATACTTTTTTAATTATTAATCTTTTAAATTGTTTACCCTTTTATCCTTTAGATGGCGGGCGTTTAATTGAGACTTTGTTTTTTAGAGAGAACCACATTATTCGTTTGGTGTTTGGTATCATCTCTATTATTTGTTTGGCGGTAATGTTCCTTTACATGAATAGTTTGGTAATGATCATTGTGCCGGTGTTAATTGGATTAG
>JBEIEI010000169.1:0-6156 GCA_040382975.1 Flavobacteriales bacterium | reverse complement strand
CTATTTTTATGTTGTAGATTTTGGAGATGGATCTGAATTACAAAAAGGTTGAGTGTAATTAATAAAAAACTAATGACAATGAAGAAATACATATTCCTTTTATTTGCCGCTGCAATTACTGTCTGCGGTAAAGCGCAACAAGACCCTCAGTATAATCTTTACCAGTTTAACCAAATGGTAATTAACCCTGCCTATGCTGGTGCTAGAGACGGCTTATCGGTTGTAGCATCTGTACGTAATCAATGGTCGGGTTTTACGGGTGCTCCAAAAACCTCTTGCATGAGTTTGCACGGACCCATTTTAAATAAAAATTTAGGAGTAGGTTTAACAATGATAAGTGATGCTATGGGGCCGCGCAACATGGTTGGTATTTATGGAAATATTGCTTACATCTTAAAACTATCCAACACTTGGAAATTATCGTTCGGAATGAACGGCGGCTATAATCGCTTTCAATTTGATTTCAATAAGATCACTTTCAAAACAACCGAAAACAGCACATTCTTTTCTCAAAACGAAACATACAATGCACTAGATCTAAATGCCGGGTTCTATCTTAGGTCAAATACATTTTTTGCCGGCATTAGCGCATCACATTTAGCTAACAATAATCTTTATAATTATGAGATCTTAAAGGACACAACAGGCGGAAAAACCGGATCCTATAATATTAGTTACCGTTTAAGAACACATATCATGTTAACCATTGGTAAATCGTTTAGAATAAATGAAAATTTAATTTTCGCTCCTACTATAATGATCCGTAATGAAGGCGATGGAAAAGGTAACAGCGATCTGAATTTAAATTTTTTCATGTTCAATAAATTCTGGGCAGGTTTATTTATTAAAAGCGGTTATGGCCCCGGATTTTTATTTCAATATTATGTAACAAATAAATTTAGAGTAGCTTATTGTTACGATACAGGATTGAAGGATGCAAGAAAATTAGGTCCAAGTCACGAAGTAATGATCGGCTTTGACTTTTCAGGCACTAAATCAAAAATGTTAAACCCAAGATTTTTATAGAACTATATGTTAAGGAAAATTATTTACCTGCTCTTTTTTACACACCTAATACCTCCCTTATTTTCTCAAATAAATAAAGGCGATAAGTGTTATGATAAATACCAATTTATCAAAGCAATAGCCTATTACAAAAAAGCAACAAAATCAAACGCTAATGAAAAACAAAAAGCTTATATTAAATTAGGAGATAGCTATAAAAAAATTAACGATTATTCAAATTCAGAAATAGCTTACCGAAACGCCTTAGCCATTAACTCTCCTGTACCTGCCGAAGTGCACTACAATTATGCACAGGTTTTAAAAACAAATAATAAATATCAGGAAGCCGTTGAGCAATACACCAATTACATTAAACTAAGCCCTAACGATGATAATACAAAAAAAGCACTTAAATTTTGTAAGGAGATAAACTATTACACATCAAAACCTATTGAATACGACGTAAAAAATGTAGAGAAAATTAATTCCGACCGATCTGAATTTTCTCCATATCTTATTAATGGCAAATTAATGTTTGTTGCAGAAAAGGAAACGTTCAATTTTGTTGATTACGCAACAAATGATTACAACGGCGAACCCTACCTAAACATGTATATTACAAACATAAAAGGTGCGAGTGCCGATAAATTTAAACCTCTCTCAAAAAAAGTAAATACCGATTACCACGATGGACCCGCTTGTTTAAGTGAAGATGGAAAAACACTTTATTTTACACGTGTTAATTATATAAAGAAAAAAGATTTTGTAAATACTGCCAAGATATTTATTGCTAAAGGGCAAAATAGAAATTGGAGCAACGTTAAACCTTTTGAATTTAATAGCGATAAGTATTCGGTGGCGCATCCAAGTATGAGCAGTGATAACACTAAATTATTTTTTACCAGCGATATGCCCGGAGGGCTTGGAGGTAACGACATTTGGATGTGCACTAAAAACGGAGACACATGGAGTAAGCCTGTAAATCTTGGTCCGGATGTTAATACAAGTGGCGACGAAATGTACCCTTCTATTCGTAAAGATGGGATACTTTATTATTCATCCAATGGCTTACCCGGTTTTGGCGGCTTAGATATTTACACCGCAAAAACCATTGATAATAAATGGCTGTTAGTTCGTAACGAAGGAATGAATTTAAACAGTAATATGGATGATTTTGGAATTACTTTCTTAAATGATACCATTGGTTACTTTTCGTCTAATCGCATCGGTGGAAAAGGCAAGGATGATATTTACTGGTATTCATTCACTAATAGATCAATGACTATTTCGGGAACTGTTCTATCAACCGAAAACCCATTGGACGGAGCTTCAAACGTAAAAGTTGTTTTATTAAATGATAAAGGCCTTGCAATTGATAGCACCAAAACCAACGCGGATAGTTACTTTGAATTTAAAAATTTAGATGCCGATAAAAAATACATGGCTGCTATTGATGAAAGTGATCCTAAATTTATTGGCAAAGCACGCTATTACCTGGCAGATAAAAACGGCGTGATACAACGTGTAACCAATAAAGTTGGCGGCGATAAATTTGTATTTAAAAATTTACCTGTAGATCCTAACGGATTTCCCGATATGTACACTGATGATAACTTAACCCTTGCAGGTAATCTATTATACGGAGAAAACCCAAGTAAGACAATTAAAAACACTCGATTAAAGATCATTAATGATTTTGGTGATGTTATTGAAGAAACAACTACCAACGAATTTGGAGCATTTGCATTTAGGAATATTCCTGCCGACCAAAACTACATGATCTCTATTGAAGAATCGGATATTATTTTGCCGCCAAACACCAAAGTAACTTTAACAAATAAAAGCGGTAAAGAATTAAAAACCTTTTATACCGGCAAAGACAAATTCAACTTTAAGATCTTAAGCTCCGAAAAAAATGTATTACAGGAAATGGATGCAGAAGATGCTAATTTGGTTATGGACGTTTACGGCTACATGTACGACCAAAACAAAAAACCAATTGCGAATTCTAAACTAAAAATAAAAGAGGACGTTACAGATGGAGAAGCTAAAGAAGTAACAACGTCTGAAAAAGGAAAGTTTAATTTCAGAAATTTAAAAGGGGATAAAAATTATTTGTTTGAAGTAGATGAGACCGATCCTAACTTTAAAGGCGTAACCAAAATTTATATTGCCGATAGCAAAGGAAGAATCTATAAAGTATTAGACAAAAATAGCAACGGTAAATTTATTTTTAAATTATTAGATGCCGATAAAGTGGCTATGGGTGAATTTGTGGTAGATGATCCTTGGTTAGCTGTTTTAGAAATGAAGAATAAAGAAAAAGCAGAATTAACCATCGTAGAAAATATTTATTATGCATTTGGAGATCATAAATTTGATGATGCAGGACAAAAGGTAATGGATAAGATCATTACTGTTTTAAATAGTAACCCTAAATTAATTATCGAGGTAAGCTCGCATACCGATTCTCGTTCTAGCGATGAGTTTAATCTTGCCCTATCAAAAAAACGCGCGCAATTTGTGATGGATTATATGACCGCAAAAGGCATTAATAAATTAAGGTTAAAAGCCATTGGTTATGGCGAAACTAAATTACTGAATAAATGTGCAAATAATATTGAATGTACAGATGACGAACATAAGATCAACCGTCGTACTGAATTTAAAATAAACGAACAAGCAAATCTATAATCCTATGAACGTTATTCTGTTTGACCAAGAGCAATCCTGGAAAAATCTATTACCATTAACTTATACCCGTCCTGTTTCTGAAATACGAATTGGCATTTTAACCATAAAAGAAAAATGGGATCTTGAATTAAATACTGTTTGTAGCTATTTAACCAAAAGCTATTTAAACCATAAATTTCCATTAAAAGAAGAAACAAACTCTTTGTTTATTAATGCTAGTTTATGCCCTAATACAAGCTTAATAAATGAAATAAAAAAACTAAAACCTCAGCAGGTTCTACTAAAAAACAATGTAATACTTGCCCTTGTTGGTGCCTCGAAGGATCTTAACGCCATACACGCTATTGAAAAAATTGAATTTAGTGGTGAGGTGTTAGCAGTAAAAAACGTTTGGGATATTTTTCAAAAAAATGGCGATGCGCTAAAATTGGATTTTGAATTATTAACTAAAAATAAAAAGTCTCAAGCTTTAAGTAATTCTGTTACAGTTATCGGCGATAAAAACTTAGTTTTTTTAGAAGAAGGTGTAAAAGCCGAAGCTTGTATTTTAAATACAACTGCCGGGCCAATTTATTTGGCCAAAGATGCCGAAATAATGGAAGGCTCTGTTGTGCGAGGCCCATTTTCTTTAGGCGAACACAGTGCATTAAAACTTAGCACTAAAGTATACGGACCAACAACTATTGGTCCGCATTGCAAAGTTGGTGGCGAAGTAAACAACAGCGTTATTTTTGGTTATACCAACAAAGCACACGATGGTTTTTTAGGCAACTCTGTAATAGCAGAATGGTGCAATTTAGGTGCTGATACAAACAACAGTAATTTAAAGAACAATTATGGCAACGTAAAATTATTTAACTACGCTCAAAGTAAAATGGTAGATAGCGGTTTACAATTTTGCGGTTTAATAATGGGCGATCACTCTAAATCGGGAATTAACACCATGTTTAATACAGGCACTGTTGTTGGCGTTGCTGCAAATATTTACGGCGGAGGCTTTCCTGACACACACATACCAAGCTTTAGCTGGGGCGGTAGCGAAGGATTTGAAATTTACCGTTTAGAAAAATTATTTGAAACTGCCGAGAAAGTGTTTGAACGCAGAAGTTTAAAATTTAATACAACTGAAAAAGAAATTCTTACTTCGGTATTTAATCTAACTAAAGAGTTTAGAAGATAAAACATATCACAATATTTTTTAAAACAATTTCACCCCAAATGAATTACAATTTATTCCATTCTGTAAGGTCGAGTGCGAATCGCATCGAGACCACTACAAAAATTAATTCTTATTCATTCAATACTGTCAGGTCGAGTGCGAAGCGTATCGAGACCACTATAAGAAATAAAGCTAACCGTATTATTAGCATATTACTCTTCACATTAATTTCTACTTTTTGTTTCGCTCAAATTCCAAACGGTTATTATAATACTGCACAAGGCCTATCGGGTAACAATTTAAAAATTGCCTTGCATAACATCATTAAAAATCACACACAACTAACTTATGCAGGCTTGTGGACAGCCTTTCAGCAAACGGATAAAAAAACGAATGGTAATGTTTGGGACATTTACAGCTTTAACCCAACAGGCGCGCAACCCTACGAATACACATTCATTACCAACCAATGCGGCAATTACAATTCAGAAGGTGATTGTTATAACCGTGAACATAGCTGGCCTCAAAGTTGGTTTAACCAAGTTGCAGGTCCGGTTTCTGATCTCTTTCATGTTTACCCTACAGATGGAGAAGTAAATGGTAAACGCAGCGATTTTCCTTATGGCAATGTTAGCAGTGCAAGCTGGACAAGCATGAATGGCGGTAAATTGGGACCTTGTACTAATGCAGGATATAACTTAACCGTGTTTGAACCTATTAATGAATACAAAGGCGATCTGGCACGCGGCTATTTTTATATGAGCACCCGTTATTATTCTGAGGACGGAACTTGGGCTTCATCTGATGCAACCAATAAATCAACTATTTTACCTTGGCAATTAAATGTATTACTACAATGGCATCATCAAGATCCGGTAAGCGCAAAAGAAATAGCGAGAAACAATAAAATTTATTATACGTATCAAAATAATCGTAATCCGTTTATTGATAACCCACAATGGGCAGATAGCATTTGGGTAAGCACCGTAAATGGTTTTAATGAAGAAACAAAATTCAATGCTTTGTTTTCTATTTTTCCAAATCCTGCAAATAATTATTTTGAAATAATTAATAAAACAAGCAGCGCTGAGGATCATTTGGTACAAATAAAAACCATTGAAGGAAAATTAATTGAAGAGATGACCATTTCTTTAGAAAGCTCAAAACGCATTGATTGCAGTACCTGGGCTAGCGGAGTTTACTTTATCTCAGTAAGCAGTGCAAATTCAAAAAGCAATTTTAAGTTCGTGAAGGTGGATTGATTGTAGTATTAAAAAAATAAATTTTCATTTAGAAGG
>JBEIEI010000168.1:0-6173 GCA_040382975.1 Flavobacteriales bacterium | reverse complement strand
TGATCGCGTAATGATCGTTCCGGGAATTGACGGACAAAAAATGAGTAAATCCTACAACAATTTCATTAATTTATTTTTGCCTGAAAAAGAATTAAAAAAAGTAGTGATGAGCATTGTTACGGATAGCAAGGGTTTGGAGGAACCAAAAGATCCCGAAACAGATAACGTGTTCAAACTTTACAAATTATTAGGCAGCGAAAAACAAACCGAAGAGTTGCGCCAAAATTATATTAAGGGCGGTTTTGGTTATGGTCACGCAAAAACCGCGTTACTAGAATTAATATTAGATACGTATAAAGAGCAGCGCATTACCTATGATAAACTAATGGCGGACACTTCTGTTCTTGAAAAAGAATTAGCGATCGGTGAAGCAAAAGCTTCTAAAATGGCGAACGAAAAATTAAAACAAGTAAGAGAGGTTATTGGGTTTAATTGATCTAATCCTAAACAAAAATACTTCAAACAAAAAAAGCTTCACACTTGTGAAGCTTTTTTTGCTTTTTAGTTGTAAGGTCAACTATTCAACCCAACTTTTATAATACTTTCCGTCATCAATTCCCATTGCTTCTTCAGTAACCATTAGTGGTCTGAAGGTGTCTATCATAACCGCCAACTCCTGAGTTTCTTTGTGTCCAATGCTGCGCTCCATTGCTCCCGGTGCCGGGCCGTGTGGAATGCCTTTAGGGTGTAGCGTAATATGTCCTTGTTCAATATTATTGCGGCTCATAAAATCCCCGTCAACATAATACAAAACTTCATCGCTATCAATATTGCTATGGTTGTAAGGCGCAGGAATTGAAAGCGGATGATAATCATATAAACGCGGCACAAAACTGCATACCACAAATGTGGATGTTTCAAATGTTTGGTGCACCGGTGGTGGTTGGTGTAAGCGCCCTGTAATAGGTTCAAAGTTATGAATAGAAAAACCCCAAGGAAAATTATATCCGTCCCAACCAACAACATCAAAAGGATGAGTTGCATAAACAAACTCATGCATCATGCCTTCCTTTTTTATCTTCACAATAAAATCTCCTTTTTCATCGTGCGTTTCAAGATCTGTAGGCAATTTATAATCACGTTCGCAAAATGGTGAATGTTCTAGTAATTGTCCTTGCGAATTTTTATAGCGTTTAGGAGTATAGTAAGGCGCAAAACTTTCACAATACAACAAACGATTGTCGGTAGTTTCAAAATGCATTTGGTAGATCATTCCACGAGGAATAATTAAATAATCGCCATACTCAAATTGTATATTGCCCATAAAGGTTTTTAAAGTTCCTTTTCCTCTATGAATAAATATCATTTCATCAGCATCCGCATTTTTATAAAAATACTCAGTTTGGCTTTTGGTTGGTGCGGCTAAACCAATGGCGCAATCGCCATTAATTAATAATGTTTTACGACTCTCTAAAAAATCAGGCGTAGGTTTTATTTCAAAACCTTTTAATAAAAGCGATTTAATGTTTTTTTCGATTGCGATCTTTGGCGCAACCGAATAACTTTTTAAAATTTCTTTTACTTGGGTTGGTCTGTGCGTGTGATATAGCAAGGAATCCATGCCTGAAAAACCTTCTGTTCCAAAAAGTTGTTCGTAATAATGGTTTCCTTTTTCGCTTTTAAAGATTGTGTGTCTTTTAGCGGGAATTTTTCCTAATTTATGGTAGATAGGCATCTTCTAAATATTTAATTTGTTACGATTTTTTTGCTTTTACACGAACCGTTTGATCCATTTTTAATTGTTGCGTAGCTGTTAATCCGGTTTGAATAGTAACAGCAACTCTAAACTGTATTTTATCATTAAAAATATATTCCTTAACATTTACATCCTGAAGGTCCATTCCAAAAGAGGAGACATTTTGTGGAATTACAGTTTTGGTGGCGATCAATATATCTCCAAGCCCTGATGTTTTTAAATAGATATTCAATGATTTTAAAAAATTCAAATTTCCACTAGCGACAGAAAGGTTGAACATAGTCATTTTAATTTCATCTACTAAATTCTGAACGGTTTTTTCTGAAATGAATTTGTTTTTTGAATCGGTATTAATATCAGGGGTGTTAAAGTCTGCCGGAACATTGACTGTGATGCTTGAGGAGGGAATAGAAAGTGTTGTTGTATAATCGATATCAAACTCTATTACTTTGTTTTTTTTGCAGGATAAACTAAATGTTATCATCATCAATAATAATAAAGCGCAAGAAAGTTTTTTCATTATCGGTTTCCTAAACATTCTTTAAAGATAAATTATTTTTTATAATTTCTTTTAAGTTTGGTCTTAGCCTACTTTTATAAACCGCTAAACATTCAGGTCCGTTTTTTACACGGCCTTTTCGTAGTTCGCGTTGTTCTTCAATAGGTAAGGCAGCAATGGTAGCGCATTCGGGCGTACAACAGCCCTGCATTTTTTCGGCACAAGCGGCGCATTGTATAAATAAAAGATGGCAATCGTCATTTTTACAATTTACATGGGTATCACATGGCGTGTCGCACTGGTGGCAGGTACTTAAAACATCATTGGTTATTCTTTCGCCAATTCGTTCATCAAAAACAAAATTTATCCCTTTAAATTTGCTTTCCAATCCCTTCTCTTTTATTTCTTCAGCATATTTAATAATGCCGCCTTTTAGGTGATTAACATCCTTAAAACCCTTGTGTTTAAAATAAGCGCTGGCTTTTTCGCAACGAATACCGCCTGTGCAATACATTAAAACTTTTTTATCTTCTTGCCCATGCAAGTGATCAATTACCAAAGGCAACTCCTCTCTAAAGGTATCTGCATCCGGACAAAAAGCACCTTCAAACCTTCCAACCTCGCTCTCGTAATGGTTGCGCATATCAATTACGATCGTATTTGGGTCTTCTAATGCTTTATTAAATTCAATTGCATTTAAATAGGTGCCGGTTTTTGATGGGTCAAAAGCGGGGTCGTTAATGCCATCTGCCACAACCTTTTCCTTTACTTTAATTACTAATTTGTAAAATGACTTGCCGTTACCGTCAACAGCGTGTTTAAACGGCACGTCTTTAAAGTATTCTATACTGTTCAGGTGTTCTACAAAAGCATCCCAAAAATTAGCAGGCACACTCATTTGCGCATTAATGCCTTCGTGCGCTATATAAATTCGTCCAAAGCAATTCCAGTCACTCCAGGTTTTAAATAAGCTGTCGCGCAATTCTTGGGGGTTTATAATGTTCACATAACGGTAAAACGAAATTGTTTTACGCTCGATCTTTTCTTCTTTTAAACGTTGTTTTAAAACGTCCTTGTTTTCTCTGTTCGCTAAAATTGCCATAACGATAAAAATAATTGCAGTTTATATTATCATTTGTACCATAAATTTTGTCTTTACGCTCTGTACAACGTACATTGTGCGTAATTTCAAAAATTATAATTACGTTTGTAAAGGTACAAAATTGTTTTCTAACTAATAACTGATTCTAATCATGTCAACTAATAACGAAAAAGTATTAATCATAGGTGCCGGCGGGCAAATTGGCGTTGAATTAACGGCTGAATTATCTAAAATTTACGGTCACAAAAACGTGATTCCTTCGGATCTTAAAGAACCTGCAGTAGCGACAGAAAATCCTTTCGAAAAATTAGATGCTCTTGATGGTAAAGCCCTTTTTGAAATCGTAAAAAAACATGGCATTACACATGTTTACCATTTAGCTGCCATGCTTTCTGCAACGGGCGAACAAAACCCAATGTTTGCATGGAAATTAAACATGGAAAGTTTATTTCATGTTTTAGATCTAGGAAAAGAAAAACACATTAAACAAATATATTGGCCAAGTTCTATTGCGGTATTTGGTCCAACCACGCCACAAGAAAACACTCCGCAGTACACAGTAATGGAGCCTTCTACCATTTATGGCATTAGCAAACAAGCTGGAGAGCGTTGGTGCGAATGGTACTTTAAAAAACACGGTGTTGATACAAGAAGTATTCGTTATCCCGGTTTAATTGGCTGGAAAAGCGCTCCGGGCGGGGGAACTACTGATTATGCCGTACATATTTTTCATGAAGCATTAAAAACCGGTACATACGAAAGTTTTTTAAGTGAGAATACTGCTTTACCAATGATGCATATGGAAGATGCTATTCGTGCGACTTTAGAAATTATGCATGCGCCTGCAGAAAACATAAAAATACGTGGTGCTTATAATTTAGCCGGTATTAGTTTTAGTCCAAAACAAATTGCCGAAGAAATAAAAAAACACATTCCTGATTTTACAATTTCATACAAACCTGATTTTAGACAAGCAATTGCTGATAGCTGGCCAAAAAGCATAAACGATGCCGAAGCCCAAAAAGACTGGGGTTGGAACATACATTACGATCTGCCAAAGTTGGTTGAGAATATGTTGGTGAACTTAAAAAAATAAAAAAACTATTCAAACCAAACCTGCTAATGAAAAAAGCAATTATTATTTCTTTGATCTTGCTTATACAACTTTCATTTGCACAAAACAGATATGCCCCGGGCTATTTATATACCGGTAATAACGATAGTATTGCAGGAAAAATAAGAGACAGGCTGTTTTTTGCCTCTTCGGGTAAAAAAATAAAATTTATAGGTTCAGATGGAATAACAAAAAAATACAAAGCAAAGAATTTGTATGGTTACTCAAAATTAGGTCTTGTTAAATACTTATCAATTCCATCATCGGCATTTGGCGGGCGTTTAAGGTTTATGAAAGTGATCGAAGAGGGCGGACTAACCTTGTTGACTTTTACACAAACACACTCCTCAAGCACTTCATATGGTTCGACTTATGGTGGGTTTTCCAATGGTATGTATATGAATAATGGCGGAACTACAACTACAACGCGTTTTTATATCATGAAAAAGGGCAAGCAGATCAAAACCGGAAGGGTTCCTTACATAGGTTTTAAAAATTTTATGCTTGAGTATGTGGGCGATGATGCGGAGGTAAAAAAACTTGTAGAAGAAAAATCACTTACTTATTCAGATGTGCAATTGATCATTAAAAAATATAACGATAATCTAAAGAAGAAATAAGAGCATTTCTTCTTTAGTCGTTATCGATCTTTCTAAAATTCCTTTTGCAAATTAAACCGCAACTTCCACTTTAGTCGCATTTAGTATAGCAACTTGCTGTGCTACATTTTGAGCTAATTCAATAAATGCTATTGCCTGTGGTGTATTTTCTTGCATCACCGCAGGGCGGCCTGCATCCGCAGCTTCACGTACACTTTGTATCAATGGTAATTGTGCTAATAAAGGCATTTTTAATTCTTCGGCAAGATCTTTTACGCCATCTTTTCCAAAAATATAATATTTATTATTTGGTAATTCGGCCGGCGTAAACCAAGCCATATTCTCTACCAAGCCTAAAATTGGAACATTTAGTGCAGGTAATTCAAATAAAGAAATTCCTTTGCGCGCATCTGCAATAGCTACAGGCTGCGGCGTACAAACTATCACGGCACCCGTAAGCGGCACTTGACTGCACAAACTAATTTGAATATCACCTGTGCCAGGAGGAAGATCAACAATTAAATAATCTAATTCACCCCAAACCGTATCATAAAATAATTGAGACAAAGCTTTGCTAGCCATTGGTCCGCGTAAGGCAACAACCTGACCTGGACCCGCTAAAAACCCGATTGAATTTATTTTAACGCCGTAACTTTCTACAGGGGCCATTTTCTTTTGTCCGTTAAACTCCCCTGGTCCCGGCGCATCGCGCTCAACACCAAACATAATGTGTTGTGATGGCCCGTAAATATCTGCATCTACTAAACCAACTTTTGCACCTTGGCGAGCAAGACCCAGCGCTAAATTCGCGGCTACAGTACTTTTACCTACACCACCTTTTCCGCTGGCAACGGCAATAATATTTTTTACATCACGCAAGGTTGTTTCGTCTTTCTCCTTTTTAGAAGTAACGGTTGCGGTCATGTTTATTTTCACTTTCGCTTCTTTATCAACGTAGTGTAAAACTGCGTTCATACAGGCATTGTGAATCATGTCTTTCATAGGACATGCGGGCGTTGTAAGCACAACGGTAAAGCCAATGTTTTTCCCGTCAACAACAACATCCTTTATCATGTTAAGTGTTACCAGATCTTTTTTTAGATCCGGATCGTCAACATATTTTAAAGCATCTAAAACTTTTTGAACCGTAATTTCCATAATAT
>JBEIEI010000167.1:0-6230 GCA_040382975.1 Flavobacteriales bacterium | reverse complement strand
GAAATTGACCAGGTAAAAAAGGATGCAGATAAAACTTTGTTTAGTTTTAAAAGCAGAAAATTAAATTCTCTTATTGTATCAATTCGCGAAACTTTAAAAACAATTTCGTACGAAGAATCGATAGAGACCTTGGAAGAAATAAAACGCTTAGATGCATTAAAAGGCAGGGTTAATAAGCTTTTAGGCAGAGAGGTAATTAAGTAATATCATTCCATTGTGTTGAGGAATCTATAAAAGATCCCTCGTAACACTGAATGACAATAAAATTTTACTTTGCAACCACAATTTTCTTGATCACCTCTTCTCCACCCGATGTTATTTTTACAAAATATATTCCCGCTGCCTGATCTTGTATATTGATGGTTGAATTTAAAGCTGTGTTATTTTTTTGCTGATACACTAATTGTCCTAATGAATTAAAAACTTCTACGCCAATTTCTTTTCCATCAGCGTTAGATAAATTAAAGATACCATTAGATGGGTTTGGACTTAACACAATATTCTCGCCCATTAAAATAGTTTGATTGATATCAGTTATGGTAGATGCAATAACACGGATCCTCAGATCATCAAAATAGAATCCATCTTTGTTTAAACTTGGATCTGAATTAAATAAAAATCTTATTTTAATTGTTTGGCCAATGTATAACGAAAGATCAATATCCTCTTTTACAAAGGCATCTTGAAAACCATCATAAATTGGATTTGTTCCGCCAAAAGAAGCCGGAGATGTTTCGTATCGTCCGCATAAAGGTGTCCATGTAGTTCCGTTATTTGTTGTAATAAAAATTTGTGCTTTATCTCCGTCCTTTTCTAATTCAAATCGAGTGTAATATTGCAAATGCGCATAAACTGCATTTGATAAATTCATCGGATTTTTTAAAGTAATTGATTTATTTTGGTTACCCGAATAATTACCCGCGGGACTCTCGGTAATACTATTAGGTGGCGAAACAAATTTTGTAGTACTTAAGCCCCATGTGCCAGACACAGTGTAATTGGTTGTTGTAGAACTTCCATTATCATATACTAAAGTTATTGGTGTGCCAAATACTTTGCTTAAAGTATCTAATCTTGTAAAGGCGCCATTATTAACTGCAATGGCATATTTAATAGTTTGCCCAGGATTTAATCCTCCATTTAAAACAAATGAGATAGAATCAAACACTGTTTGATTTTGTAATAAGGTGGAATAAATTTTTGGAGCTCCAACAGAAGAAATATCTCCACCAACGGGAACAATAGAAACAGTAAAAGTTCCTGCCTGTAAACCTAAGCGTTGTAAATTATATTTTATAAAACCGTTACCACTTAAAAATTTATCTTGTGCATCTCTTGCTATTGCATATTTACCGGCCACTTTTGCTAAATTATAATTTTGTGTAAAGGTAGTTTTACAAATATCTATAATTCGCGACGCTAAAGGCCAGAATCCATCATTTGCTGCGCCTGCCTCAGGAGTCATAGCTAAAATTTTTGGCTTAGTGGTTTGTTCCCCATACATCCAATCATCACTACTTCCGTTTACAACGTAATTTACCGTTTGATCGGCAGTGCCATATAAAAAACGGCTATCCTCTGTTAATAAAATTCCCCAGTTAACAAATGTTGCGCTATCCGAAGTATAAATACTAGGCAAATAACCCCATGGATAAATCAATAAATTGCTGTAAGTGTGAGCATTTAATGCAGACACAAATTGTCGGGTGTTACAAAAATTCCGCATAGCTTGTGTTTCAGGTTCGCTAAATGCTGAAGGTCCTCTATAAGTATCGCTACTGCTTGTTGGAGATGACCCTGCATTATCAAAACCCCAATTGTATCCGTAGTTTCTGTTAAGATCAACACCAAAATCTGTTCCATTATTTCTTCGATTTTTACGCCACATGCCACCACCGTTAGGATTTGTGGTTTGGTTATACACATACCCGTCAGGATTTACACATGGCACAAAAAACAATTCTGTATTATCAACCGTTGCTTTAATATCAGAATTTGTAGCATAATTCTCTAACAAATACCACATATAAAAAATCAGTTGTGATAAGCTTGCAGCCTCTCTAGCGTGATGCAAAGAAGAATACAACAATTCCGGTTCAGCCTCATTAATATTTGGATTATCACTGATCTTTACAAAATAAATATCTCTTCCTTCGATACTTTGTGGACTTAAAGGTTGTTTAACCGTAATTAAATTGGGATATAATAAAACCATACTATCCAATATCTGTTTCATTTCATTCCAAGTAAAATAGCCACCCATACTGCCTAAATGAAAATAAGTTGGCTTTGCGATATTTGGTGCGTTACAAACACCTGATGCCATCGTGCGCTCTGCCACATCTGCTTTGTTACGCGCTTCATAAAACTTAGCAAGGTCATAAATTAAAATTTTATGCTTAACGCCATTGGCTTTTAATGTTTGTAGTTCGTAATCACTTATTTCGGCAGCAATACCACCTTCCTGCACATCGCTGTGATCAATAGTAACACCTAACTGCAATAATCTTTTGGCAAGCGTTTCATCGCCTTGCATTAATACTTTATGGTATTTTAATGTTTGGCCATTAACAGCGTTTACACTAAACATAACAATTACTGCAAGAATTATTTTTCTAATCATTTTTTTATTTTTTATCGGTAAATCTCTAAATTATAAAATACAAAACTCCACATATCGGCAAACTCATCAATTTGTTTAGAGGTTGGCTTGCCGGCACCATGACCTGCGTTCACATCTATTCTTATTAACATTGGATTGTCGCTTTTGTTCTTTTCTTGTAACGTGGCAGCAAATTTAAAAGAGTGTGCCGGTACAACCCTATCATCATGATCGCCGGTTAAAATTAAAGTGGCAGGATAATCAATAGGCTTAACATTATGAAGTGGCGAATAGTTTAATAAACACATAAATTCTTCTTTATTCTCACTACTACCATAATCAACAGTCCACGCACGACCGATCGTAAATAAATGAAAGCGTAACATATCTAAAACCCCAACCGTTGGCAAGGCAACTTTACAAATATCCGGACGTTGAGTCATAACAGCACCAATTAACAAACCACCGTTACTGCGCCCATGAATGGCAATTTTATTATAAGAGGTATATTTATTCGCAACTAAAAAATCGCATGCGGCAATAAAATCATCAAACACATTTTGTTTTTTACATTTCGTTCCTGCCTTATGCCATTCCTCGCCATACTCGCCTCCTCCCCTTAAATTTGGAACACAATAAATGCCACCGGCCTCTAAAAATAATGCTCTGTCTATTCTAAATTCGGGAGATAAAGAAATATTAAAGCCACCATATCCAAAAACAAAACAAGGAGTTTGCACGTTTATTACCAGGTCTTTTTTATGAGTAATAAACATCGGTACCTTTATACCGTCTTTACTCTCGTAAAAAACTTGTTTGGTTATATATTTATCAGAATCAAATTTGCAATTAGGTTTAAAAATTAATTTACTTGTCCAATTAGTAGCATCTAAAAAATAACTTTGTTCCGGACCTGTGTATTGAACAATGCTGTAAGTCGCAAAATTATAAGTTTTATCACTGTTAAAAGCACTTAATTTACAAATGCCCGGTAATTGAATATCCTTTTCTAAGATACCTGCTAAAGAAAAGCATCTAAGTTTAGAACATGCATCTTGCAAATAATTTGCAACCAATTTATTATTACATAAACGAACGCCTTCTAAAAGATCTGTTGTTTCGGGTAAAATAGTTTTAAACTTTTTAGGCGCATCAATTGTAAACGAAACCAATTTATATTTTGGAGCACCATTATTTGTTCGCATATAAAATGTTTTACCAATATTATCTATAATGCTGTTTTCAAAATCAAAATTATCGGCAACCGTTACAAATTTTGAACCTGGGCTTAAAAGATCTTTAACCACAAGTTTATCCCCACTGGTACTTTGACTGGTTGAAATAAACAAATAATTTTCATCATCAGTTACATGTGTTCCAAAATTATAATTGGGATTACTTTTATCTTCAAAGATCAAAACATCTTTTTCTTGCCTGGCTCCTAATTCATGATAATAAACTTTATGAAATTGATTTTTTTGAGAAAGCGCACTGCCTGTGGGCTCATCATAACGACTATAATAAATACCGTTACCCTTCCAGCTCATAGCACTAAACTTAACCCATTTAATAACATCCGGCAGGTCTTTTTTTGTAGCAATATCTTTAAAGTGTATCTCTACCCAATCACTTCCTGCCTTAGAAATCCCGTATGCCAATGTTTTCCCATTCTTAGAAATGGAGGTGCCACTTAAAGAAACTGTCCCGTCTGTTGAAAGTGCATTAGGATCTAAAAGTATCTCACCAATATCCTCTAAGTTTTTTTTAATATAAAGCACACTTTGATTTTGCAGCCCATCGTTTTTATAACAAAAAAAAGAGGTCCCTTTTTTAAATGGAGCCGATTGTTTATTAAAGTTCCAAAGCTCTGTTAAACGAGTTTTAATTTTCGCTCTGTAAACAATTCTCCTTAAGTATTTTTCGGTAACTAAATTTTCTTGTTTAACCCATTTCTCAGTTCTGTCGGAGCGATCATCCTCTAACCACCGAAATGGATCTTCAACAGGATAGCCAAAATAGTCATCAGTAACCTGATCTTTTTCTACAACCGGGTAATTATACTGATTTTGTGCCTTTGAGAGGTTGAGAAATAAACTAAATATTGCCGTTAGGATTAAGAACCTATACATTGTTAAAAGCGCTTTGTTAATATTAAAAAAAAATGGTCTTAAAACGCCAAAAGCGGCGTTCTATATTTGTAAATATAGATGATAAAAGGGACTTTTTCAATAACTACAAAAATTAAATGTTCTGCGGTAAATTTTGTCTTTTTTTTGGTGATTTTAGCACTAAAAATTAGCGGGCAAACCTCTGTTGCAGGAGTTCGCACCTATATTGAAACCCATGCGGATGAGGCAATATACCAAATGGTAGAATATAAAATACCGGCAAGTGTTACTTTAGCGCAAGCAATTTTTGAAAGCAGTTGCGGAACAAGTGTTCTAGCAAAAAGATCAAACAACCATTTTGGAATTAAATGCCATATACAATGGGGAGGTGATACCATTCGTAAAAGCGATGATACATTGAATGAGTGTTTTAGAAAATATAATTGCATTAGCGATTCTTATACAGACCATAGTATTTTCTTAAAATCAAGACCTAGATACAGAGCCCTTTTTAATTTATCGGTTAATGATTATAAAGGTTGGTGCTATGGCCTGAAAAATTCAGGCTATGCAACTTCTCCTTTTTATCCTGAGGCACTAATTAAAATAATAGAACAATATGGGTTGTTTAAATACGATAGAACAGAAACCTTAACCATAGCCGGATTAATGTTGGAAAAGAAAATGGAAAAAGATATCATCATTAGTGAATTTATCTGCACTGGATTTTCATTGGAAGAATTTTGCAATAACGATCTGTTGTGGAATAACGAAAAACATGTTTTGATTCAAAGTCTTGAAATGATCATTGAGCATCCTGAAAAAGAAATTATTGGCATCGCTGAAAACGACTAATTTATTTTATTTCCTGTTTAGGACTAAATCCTGATTTTTTTTTTTCTGAACACTTTCATTGAAATTAATTCTTAAGAACTCATTCTTAAACCAAGTCAATTGCTTTTATTATATGATAAAAATCAATAATAATGTGCAAAAAGGGACAATAACGCCCTTAATTATTCTTTGCAAAACACCTTATAAATATTACATTTATGACTTCAAAAACCAACACAATAGAATCTACAAAATCATTAACTATGGATTATAGAATAGAAAAAGACACAATGGGCGAGGTTAAAGTACCTGCTCACGTATATTGGGGTGCGCAAACAGAACGCAGTCGTAATAACTTTAAAATTGGTCCTGAGGCAAGCATGCCTAAAGAAATCATTTACGCATTTGGTTATTTAAAAAAAGCAGCTGCAATGGCAAATGCTGAACTAGGTGTATTAAGCAAAGAAAAATGCGATTTGATAAGCAAAGCCTGCGACGAAATAATCGCAAAAAAATTAGACGATCAGTTTCCTTTAGTTATCTGGCAAACAGGTTCGGGTACACAAAGTAATATGAACGCTAACGAGGTAATTGCCTACCGCGCTCATGTTATGAATGGTGGGAAATTAGAAGACGAACCTAAAATTTTACACCCGAATGATGATGTAAACAAATCACAATCAAGT
>JBEIEI010000166.1:0-6286 GCA_040382975.1 Flavobacteriales bacterium | reverse complement strand
AGATCAAACATATTCCTACTCGAGAGTTAAACGACTTTTTACAAGGCGTTATGGCTGCTTTTCCACCACCTGCTGTAAAAGGCAAGTATATAAAGGTTAAATATATATCACTCAGTTAAAAACTGAGCCTTTATTTATGTTCTATTGCAACTTACCACAATATGTAACCGAATCATACAAACGTTTTTTAGAAAATAAAATTCGCGAACAGTACGATTTTAGTGGCGTTCCTATTGTTGTGAGCATGCGGAAAAAGAGCTAATTCCATTTTTTTACCATTAAATCTCATACTATTTATATAGACCTGTCAGGTTTTAAAAACCTGACAGGTCTTTTTTTGCCATAATAACCAAAAAAACTTATTGCTTCGCCGCGAAAGTGCAGCTATTACTGGATTAGCTAAAGCTGACCCTAAAGGAGTTAATGCCCAAAGAAACCCTTTTTTGCAAAGCAAGCATAGATAAGGA
The DNA here is from genome assembly GCA_040382975.1 of Flavobacteriales bacterium. Taxonomy (GTDB): domain Bacteria; phylum Bacteroidota; class Bacteroidia; order B-17B0; family Aurantibacillaceae; genus Aurantibacillus. The sequence continues at coordinate 5,819 of JBEIEI010000166.1, read as the reverse complement.
TTAGCTGACGCTGATCCCGAGTGGAGTTAATGCTCAAAGAACCCAAACCTTTTCAAGGTTTGAGTTTTTTGTTTCCTTGCTTCGTCCCGAAAGTAAACTTTCTGTTCTCGCACGGAAACAAAAAACCCCTTCTGCATGCAGAAGGGGTTTCTTTGTTGCCCGAGCTGGATTCGAACCAACATAGTCAGAACCAAAAACTGAAGTCCTGCCCTTAGACGATCGGGCATTTTATTTTTAAGACTGCAAAAATACAAATTTTTTAATTCAATCAAATATTTTTTACGAAAAAACGTTCTAAAATAAACCAAGTAAAATACTATCTTCGCAAACACGAATTAAATCTATGATGACAAAAGAGTTTATTAAGTTAAATAACATTATTGGCTGGCTGGTTTGGGCTATTGCCACTTACGCGTATTGCTGCACAATTGAGCCAACAGCAAGCTTTTGGGACTGTGGTGAGTACATTGCCTGTTCTTACAAATTAGAAGTTGGTCACCCACCGGGAGCCCCTTTTTTCCTACTTGTAGGAAGATTTTTCTCTTTGATGGGTGGTGGTGATCCAGCAAATGCCGCCATGATGGTAAATATTATGAGTGCTTTATCAAGTTCATTCACCATTTTATTTTTATTTTGGACAATTACCCGTTTAGGTATTAAAGTTTACGGTAAAAAAGTTGTAGATCTTGCAAAACCCCAACAATGGGCAGTTTTAGGCGCCGGTATTGTTGGTGCATTAGCTTACACTTTTTCAGATTCATTTTGGTTTAGTGCTGTTGAGGGTGAAGTTTACGCGATGTCGGCCTTATTTACAGCAATTGTTTTTTGGGCTATTTTAAAATGGGACGAAGAAGATTCTGTTAATCCAACAAGCGCTTTACGTTGGTTAGTGCTTATTAGTTATTTAATTGGCATTTCTATCGGGGTCCATTTATTGAATTTACTAGTTATTCCGGCTATAGGTTTTGTGATTTACTTTAAAAACTACACATTTAGCTGGAAAGGGTTCTTTATTGCAGGAATTTCATCGGTAATGGTTTTAGGCTTTGTTCAAAACCTCATCATACCTAAGGTTGTAAAGTTTGTGAGCGACTATGAAGTTTTCTTTACTAATAAAATGAGTTTAGGTTTTAGTACCGGAACTATATTTTTCTTTTTACTTTTAATTGTATCGCTTACTTTTTTAATTCTTTACACTTTAAATAAAAAAGAGCAACATTACAAAATAGGATTTTACTCGGGTGTTGTGTTAGCTGCGTTTGCAATCATCACAGCTCCAAGCGGTGGCGGCATGTTCACTCGTTTAGTTATGCTTGGTGGTATTCTTTACGCCATCCATAAATTCAAAGAAAAAACAGTTACACTTCACGCTGTATTTTTAAGTTTTGCAACATTATTAATTGGTTACTCGTCATTTTTTGTATTAGTAATTCGTTCTCAAGCCAACACGCCAATGGATGAGAATGATCCTGAAAATGCACCTAACATGTTATCTTATTTATTACGCGAGCAATATGGCGACTGGCCAATTTTATATGGTCAGTATTACAATGCGCCAACCGTTTCAAAAAACGAATTTGGCAGCGGAGATCCGATCTTTGCTAAGGACGAAAAAAATAAAAATTATAAAGTAATTGATTCAAGAAAAAATTCAATTCCTAAATATCAAAAAGAATTTTGTACTCCTTTCCCACGTATGTGGAGTGGACAAAGTCACCACGAATCGGCTTACAAATATTGGGGTAATATTGCCGAGCACCATAAAACCAAAATGGTTGAAGGGCGTGACGGAGAGCCTTCTACAATTGAGATTCCAACCATGGCTGCCAACCTAACTTATTTTGTTGCTTACCAGATCAAGTTCATGTATTTACGTTATTTCTTTTGGAATTTTGTTGGAAGACAGAACGACGTACAAGGATTAATGAAAAACAGCATGGAAGGAAATTGGGTAACCGGTATAAAAGGTTTTGATGATTTTTTATTGGATAGCGATACTTCCAAAAAAATCTACCGCGATAAAAATAATTTTGCAGAAAATCATTTTTATGCTTTACCATTTATCTTAGGATTATTAGGAATGTTCTTTCACTTTAAACGTAACAAGCCGGATGCATGGATCGTTTTAAGTTTCTTTTTATTAACCGGTTTAGCAATTGTTATTTATTTAAATCAAACACCTTATCAGCCGCGTGAACGTGATTATGCCTATGCCGGCAGTTTTTATGCCTTTGCTATTTGGATAGGTTTTGGCGTTTTATTTTTATACGACTTTTTAAGTAAAAAAACTGCCACTATGGGAATGGCCATTGGTTCAACCGCATTAAGTATGGTTGTACCGGTAATTATGGCAAAAGAAGGTTGGAATGACCACGACCGTTCGTTAAGAACAATGTCGCGCGATTGCGCCATTAATTATTTACAAAGTTGTGCGCCAAATGCTATATTATTTACTAATGGCGATAACGATATCTTCCCTCTTTGGTATGCGCAAGAGGTAGAAGGCATTAGAACCGATGTGCGAGTTGTGAATTTAAGTTTATTACAAACAGACTGGTACATTAAACAAATGCGCAGAGCTGCCTATGATAGTAAGCCGGTTCCATTTACAATTCCGGAAGAGAAATTAGAAGCATCTAAATTAGAATACTTGGTTATTAATAGCCAAAACTCTAAACCAATGAATTTAAAAGAAGCCTTAGCGCAAGCGCTTAGCGATGATCCGGCAAGTAAATATGATAACGGAGGAGAACTTATAGATGTTATTCCTACTAAAAACTTTTACATTAATGTAGACAGTTTAAAGGTAATGAGAAACAAAGTTGTTTCGGTAAAAGACACAGCACGCTTAGCAAAACGTATTAGCTGGGATATGGGCGGAAGAAGTTATGTTACAAAAAATGACTTAATGGTACTAGATCTTGTTGCAAATACTAAATGGGATCGTCCTATTTATTTTGCAGTAACCACAGGCGATGAAGCTTATGTTGGATTAAAAAAATATTTCCAATTAGAAGGTTTAGCATATCGTTTTGTTCCAATAAAACAAACCGACATGGAAGAGTCGCAAGGCGGACGTGTGAATACCGAAGCTATGTATGATAATATCATGAATAAGTTTTTGTGGGGCGGAATGGATAAAAAAGGAATTAACCTTGACGAAAATTGTATTCGAATGACGGGTAATTTACGCATGCAAATGGGCGTTTTAGCGGGCGCTTTAATTAACGAAGGCAAAAATAAAAAAGCGAAAGCCATCTTAGATAAATGTTTAGAAGTAATGCCTGACGAAAACATTCCTTACGATGCTACAATTTTTACAATTTGTGCCGGTTACTACCAAATTGGGGAAATTAAAAAAGCGAATGAGTTAGCTAAAAAACTATTTGATATTTTTGAAGGAGACTTGAAAATTTATAATGCGCAAAAACCTGGTCACAGAGTTGCGTTTGGCCGAGAAGTTGGTCAGTGCAAAGAGATTATGAAGCGATTAACAGGCATGTCTCAACAATTTAAACAAGAGGCATTATCCAAAGAATTTATTTCTCGACTTTCGGCTATTATTCCCGCAGAGGAATTAGCGCCTGAAGGACAAGAAATGCCTCAGATGCAGTAATATTTATCCACATAGAACATTGGCTGTTTTATTGACTCTGTGTTCTATGTGGCTAAAAAAACTAATGGTTTTGAAAAATTTACTTCTCATACAACCAAGATCATTCCTAAAATTAATTTATCCAAAAGCAGTTTGGAAAATTAACACTTCCGAAAAAATTATTTATTTAACATTTGATGATGGTCCTATTTCGGGTCTTACTGAGTGGGTTTTAGACGAGTTAAAAAAATACGATGCCAAAGCCACGTTTTTTTGTGTTGGAGCGAATATCCTTAAAAATCCAACTATATTTAAACGTATAATACGAGAGGGACATAGGGTTGCCAACCATACGATGTTTCATCCAAAAGGATTTAAAACTAAAAATTTAGATTACTTAAAGGAGGTTAACCAATGTAAAGAATTAGTTAAAAACGACCTTTTTCGTCCACCTTATGGTCAGCTGAAACGTAGTCAGTATAAGGCTTTGCTCGATAAAGGGTTTAAAATTATTTTTTGGGATGTGATCAGTTACGACTATGAAAAAATAAATGAAAAAGCCTGTCTTAACAATGTGATCAGGAATACGAAACCGGGCTCGATAGTTTTATTTCATGATAATTATAAAGCTGAAAAAAATTTACGTTATTCTTTGCCATTATATCTGAAACATTTCGCACATTTGCAGTACAAATTTAATGTCATAAAATCATGAAGCGGATATTTCAGTTTACATTCTTTTTTTCAGTTATACTTTTTGTTTCTTGCGGTACAAATACTAATTCAGTAGTAGAAAAAACGTATCATGTTTGGGGTAATAACGAAACGTGTAAAAAAACGATCGAAAAAGCCTGCAAGTTAAGCGGAATATCAAATCCAAATTGGAATGCGGATTCAAAATTACTTACGTTTAAAATAGACACTGCTATTATTACTACAGATGCTGTTTTAAAATCAGTCGCAAGCTCAGGCTACGATAATGAATTATTTTACGGTAACGATTACGCTTATTCTAACTTACCGGAAGCCTGCCAATATGAGCGCAGAGACAATTGATATTTTACGATACAATTCCACGCGTAATTTTTTTAACTATTATTTCGGTGCTTTGTAAAGCGGAACAGTGCTACAAGGCTCCCCATACATAATACTTTTTGCAAGGGGTTTTAATACTGATGTTAATTGCACATAAGCATTAATTGGCAATGGTTTTTCGCCGCAGCCTTTAATTACAATGCGCGCATCTTTAAATTGAGAAACATCTAAAGCATTTAATTTTTCGGAAAATAAAATAGTTTCTATTTCATTTAAATTTCCAAAAATAATTCGTTTAGCAAACGGCTCTAAAGCCAATGTTAACAGCATATAAGCCCAAGTTGGCACAATAGCATCGGCTGTACAAACCAAGCCTACTATCTTATCTTTATACAAACTCCAATCATTCGTTTTTATAAATTCCCTAAAATCTTTTTCTTTTAAAATTATTTCCTTAAATAAGTGAGGTTTGATATCAAATAAAACTCTTTCGCCCGGAGCGTAAAATTCTTCCAGATCGATACTAACGATACCGCTGTTGGCTACTTTATTTGTTATTTCATTTTCCATTTTAATTTCAGTTTTTTTAATCCCCTCCAGATTGCTATCGGGACTTCGGACACCTTCCTCAAGAGGAGGATAAGACCAGTTTACATAAAACCCAATTCTAATTGCGCTACCTCGCTCATCATTTCTTTTTCCCAGGTTGGCTCAAAGGTTAATTTTAATTCGGCTGATTTTATTCCAGCTACCAACTTACATTTATTTTCAACCTCAGCCGGCAAACTCTCTGCTACCGGACAATTTGGCGATGTTAAGGTCATAACGATCTTTAAATTATTGTCATCGTCTAGATGCAATTCGTATATCAAACCAAGCTCCCATACATCTACAGGAATTTCCGGATCGAAACAGGTTTTAATCTCTTCGATCACTCGTTGCATTAACTCTGTATTTTTTGTAACAATTATTGCACTCATTTTTTCTATTAGTCTTAAGTCGTTAGTCATTAGATTTTAGTCCTAAACTAACGGCATTTTTATTGTTATTTTTTTACTTAAACTATTAACTTATAAAAGCTAAAGCATCCGTTTTCATTTTATCTATCATACTTACTAAACCATTTGCACGGGTTGGACTTAAATGTTCTTTTAACCCTATAGTATTAATAAAATCTAATTTTGCTTTT
>JBEIEI010000165.1:0-6352 GCA_040382975.1 Flavobacteriales bacterium | reverse complement strand
GTTTAAATTTAATCATAAAACGTGCCAAACAAAAAAATATCATTCAATTAACATTTTTTTGTTATAACTCTCCAAGCGCGCCGCCAATGGTAAAGTGAAATTTTCCTTTGCCATTTCCAATACCCGGCTGCCCCGGCACATTATCAAAGCCCCAACCGTAATCTATTCCCAACAAACAAAACATTGGCAAAAACACACGTAATCCAAACCCTGAGATACGCTTTACGGAGAACTGATTAAACTTTTTGTAATAAGACCAAGAATTACCTGCTTCTGCAAATCCTAAAACAAAAATAGTTGCTTGAGGGTTTAAACTTATTGGATAACGAATTTCCATAGTATAACGCGCACAAATTGGATCACCAAAGCTTGAAGATAAACTATTATCAGGATAACCTCTTAAAGCAATGATCTCTCTTGCAACAAAATTTTGAAATCCACTAATGCCGCTTCCGCCCATATAAAAACGTTCAAACGGAGAATAGCCTACCGCTTTATTATAGCGCGCTAAAAATCCGTAACCCACTTTAGTTCTTAATACCAAGTTACGCGCCTCTTTACCTTCTGCGGCCTTTTTATTGGTTAACTGCGTAAACCACTCACCGGTTATTTTAAATTTTTGATATTCAATGTATTTATACCTCTCGGCGTCGGTTAAACCGGTGTAATCTTTGTTGTTTAACAATGAATAAGGTGGTGTAAATTGCCCGTGAAACACAAAGTTAGAGCCTGTTTTTGGATAAATTGGCTGATCGATAGAGTTACGAGAAATATTTAAACTTAAATTCAGGTCATTAGCAAAACCATTGGCGAAAATAAAAGCACCGTAATTTTTTAGATCGTAATAATTGTAATTGATGTTAGAAAACATATTAAAATAATTATCCGGCCATGCTAATCTTTTTCCTAAACCAACCGAACCGCCAATAATACTCATGCTTTGGCGTTTTGGATTAAATATTTTTCCTAATTCGCTGTTAACATATTTGCTTTGACCATTGCTAAATAATGAGTGAAAGGCTGATACCGTAAGTGAATTTGGTTTTTTTCCACCTAACCAAGGCTCGGTAAAAGAAAAGTTATACGACTGATAAAAAATTCCATTTGTTTGCGCGCGAATACTCAAACGTTGTCCGTCTCCACTTGGTAATGGGCGCCAAGAGTCTTTTTTGAAAAAATTTCTTGCAGAAAAATTATTAAAGGTCACCCCTAATGTTCCTATAATTCCAATTCCACCTTGTCCGCTTTGGTTATTAAGCGAGTTTCTTCCGCCCCAACCGCCGCTTAATTCGATCTGATCACTTGGTTTTTCTTCTACGGTATATTCAATATCAACGGTTCCATCTGCAGGATTTGGCGTTGGAACAACATTTAATTTTTCGGGATCAAAATATCCTAATTGAGATAATTGACGTTGTGTACGAATAATATCTGAACGTCTGAATAGCTGACCCGGCTTAGTAAAGATCTCGCGGTAAATAACGTGATCATTAGTTTTATCATTGCCTTTAACAGATACTTTATTGATGGTAGCCTGTTTCCCTTCATACATCAAAATATCAAAATCAATAGTATCGTTATGGATATTACTTTCCTGAGGATTAACCTGAAAGAATAAATACCCGTCGTCCATATACAAACTGGAAATGTCGTAACCGTTAGGGTTCATGAACAATTTTTGCTCGAGCTTGCTTTGATCATAAACTGTTCCTGAAGGAATGTTTAATATTGTATCTAATTGTCCGCTGCGGTATTTGCTATTACCAAACCATTTAAAGTTTCCAAAATAATATTTATGTCCTTCATCAACAGTAATATCGATGGCAACGCGGTTTTCGCTAACAAAATAAACGGTGTCTTTTACAACGCGCGCATCACGATATCCTTTTGCGTTGTATTTTGCGGCAATTACAGGGATGTCTTTCTTTAAATTTTCTTCTAAATATTTGCCCGAATTAAATGGGTTGTACCAACGAAAAGGCTTACTATCTTCAAGTTTTCTGCGAAGTTTCCAATCTTTTATTACTGTGTTACCGTTTATGTTTACATCTTGAATTCTAACTTTTCTTCCCTTTGTGACCTTTATGGTAACAACGGTATGGGGTATTTTTTTTGAAGTATCTTTTACTTGTAAAATTTCTACCGTATTAAAATAATACCCTTTGTTTAAATAATGGTCTCGCACTGTGTTTTTTATTGTGCCCACCATATAATCAGTAACTACACGCCCTTGTAGTAAGCGTATTTTAGTTCTTATTTCGTCTGCGTCGCTTTTTTTAACATCGCCCTTAAACGAAAACTTTGATAAACGCGGGCGTTCAACAACTTTAATTATTAAAAAAATATCGTTTCCAATAACTTTATCTTCAAGAATTTGAACGTCCTCAAAAATACTTTGTTTCCAAAGCGCCTTAATCGCCTCACTAATTTTATCGCCAGGAACAGTAATTTCATCACCAACGGTTAATCCTGATAAAAGGCTTAGAACGTTTTTATCGGTATTATCTGCACCCTCGATAGAAATTCCACCTATGGTATATTTTTTTGGTGATTTAAGTGATTCTAAAAACAACGAATCGTTTTGCGAAAAACCACCTAGGCACAAAAACGCAAGAAAAACCAATGTTATTATTCGTTTTCCCATTTTTAGTTTGTTGAAATTTGTTCGCTTGTTTGACCAAAACGGCGCTCGCGACTTTGAAATGAAATAATCGCCTTAAAAAACTCGTCTTTCCTGAAGTCCGGCCAAAGAATATCAGTAAAATAAAATTCTGTGTAGGCTAGTTGCCAAAGTAAAAAGTTACTTATCCGATGTTCTCCGCTGGTGCGTATCATTAGTTCGGGATCGGGAAATTTATTGGTGGTTAAATTTTGTTCAATGTGTTTTGCGGTAATTTCTGAAGCCTTTAATTTACCTGCCTCAACTTGTTTTGCAATTTGTTGAACGGCGTTTGTAATTTCCCACTTACTTGAATAACTGAGCGCAAGAATTAGAGTAACCGTATTGTTGTTTGAAGTAATATCAATTGATTCTTGCAATTCATTCTGGCAAGATTCTGGCAAGCTTTTTATATCGCCAATAGCTTGCAACCTTACGCCCTTTTTATTAAGGTTTGGGGTTTCCATACTTATGGTAGAAACAAGTAACTCCATTAAGGCATCAACTTCCTCTTTCGGCCTGTTCCAGTTTTCGGTGCTAAAGGCATAAAGCGTTAGATATTTAACTCCTATTTCGCCACAAGCTTCAACAATTTCGCGAACAGAGTTTACGCCCTCATGGTGACCAAAAATACGATCTTCGCCATGTTGCTTTGCCCAACGCCCGTTTCCATCCATTACAATTGCAATGTGCTGAGGGATATTGGTTTTATTGATCGATTGCTTTAAATCCATTAATTACAAGGAAGACAAAGATAGTAAAATAGTCAAAATGAGGTAATTAATTTGTTTTGTTTTACTTATTTTAACACCAAGGGCTAACGATCAACCTTAATTAATAGTAGGGTTTAAGAAAAGCCGCTAATTGCACTAATTTTCACCAATTTTTAGGTGAGTTATGATAATTAATTTTGTGATAATTCAAGGCGCATTAATGCGGCATATTTCATTGGCTTTTAGCTTTGCTTGGATCTTTGCTTCGTGTTAATTCGTGTAATTCTTGTTTATTTAAAACCATTGGTGCAAATTTTTTAGCGAAAAACCCATCGCTTAAAAGCAATGGGTTCTTATATTTCACTAATCTTAATTATTTACCTGCGGGTTTTGGCGCTTGCTTTGGCGGGTTAAAATAAATTTTTGCTTTTGCATTGTTTGGATCTAACTCCTGTACCGCCTTCCAATACTCGTCTGCCTTAGCTTTATCTTTTGCAACACCAATGCTGTATCCACCCAGGTATTCCAATGCCTCAATAACATTGTTTTTATAGGTTGGCGTGCTTTTCTCTTCTGGTTTTAGTAATGTAAGGGCTTTTTCAAAATATGGTTTTGCTAAACCTTTTTCGTTGGTTGGGTCTAATTGTACATTTGCTTTTCCTCTCCAGAAAAAGCCTACCGGCCAAGTTGGGCTTAATTGAGTTAATTTTGAAAATGCAGAGTCAGACCCTACAAAGAAAGGCAATGCTTCTGCCATTTTTTTATCCCTCATTTTTACATCCTTCATTGCAACCGCATCTCTTTGAATGTTTCCACCAGAAAAATAATATGCGCGGCCTAAACTAAAATAATCGTTATTGTTAAGGTTCTTTGTATCGCCATTCATTTTACGCTCAAACGCTTTTATTGCCTTGTCGTATTTTTTTGCTTTCATGTAAATGTTAGCGATCTCAGAATTCATCTCTCCGCTTGCCGATGGATCAAGCGCTATAGCCTTTTCCATTTCAATAACGCCTAAAGAATCTTTCCCGGTGCGTGCTAACAATAAACCTTTGTATTTGTAATCATTATACAAATATTTAAAGTTTGGTCCTGCCATTTCGAAAAATTTATTCATTGCTTTTAATCCTTTTGTATAAGAAGAAGTGTCTACTTTATTACCAACTTCAGTATAGCTGTAACCAGCTAAACGCTCTAAATACAAGTTAGCAAAGCCTTGTTTTTTTAATCCTTCATACTCTGTAATTGCTTCAGGATATTGTTTGTTAGAGAATAAAGCACTCATAAAACGGTAACGTGCATCGTCGCTATTGTTTAATTCCAAATATTTTTTCCAATTCTCAATGGCCTTTGCCGGTTGCGAATACAAGGAATAAACCTCGGCAATTTCTCTGTAAGCAGGAGCGTAAGTAGGATCAATGGCAATAGCTTCTTTATATTTATCTAATGCTAATTGATAGTTACGTCCGCGTTGATATAATTTACCTTCGCGTAAAATTCCTTTTACACTTTTAGGATTTAAAGTGGTTGCCGTTTTATAACTTTTAATCGGGCCGCTGCCATCTGTAGGGTTTTTCTCTAGTTGCGCATCGCCCAAAATAATATAATTCTCAGCGTTTTTTGGTTCTAATTTAATAGCATTATTAATTTGAAGAATTGCTTCGTCTGCGTTTTTGCTATCTGTAGCTAACCAGGCCTCTGCAATTTTACGAAATAATTCTGCGTTTTTGTTTGCTCCTAAAGCGGCAGCTTTATAAAATTGTGTTTTTGCATCTGCAACATTACCCTTAGACAACAATACTTTTCCTAAACCAACATAGTTTAAGGGATAAGTTGCATTAGCCTCAGCTCCTTTTGAATAAAAGATATTTGCACTATCAGCGTCTCCTTTTTTGAAGAAATTATCTCCAAAATAAAAATAGTTTTCGCCTTTAGCCGGATCTTTAGTAATTAAAGCGCGGAAATCGCTTGCCGCTGCAGAAAAGCGTTCGTTATCTGTTTTCACAACAGCTTCTTGTAAAGTCTGTGCATTTAATATACCTGTAAAGGCAATTGCGCTAAGTAGGATCGTTTTTTTCATTTTATTTTGGATGTGTAAAATTAACACAATAATTTATATTGCAAGTTAGGTACCAATTAATTATGAATTCTGTTTTTTAGCATTTTTTGTGGCTATTGTTTAATTACCCGACATTGGCTCCATTTTAACCTCAACCGTTCGTTCTTGTTGTTTTGTTGGCAATAAGCCTTGTTTTAAAAAAGTTATTTGTCCTTTTGGTCCCGCCACAAAGGTCTCAAAGCCTTTGGCCAGACTAAACTCACCTGTTTTTTTAATTACATAAACCGTTCTTGTAAGAGGATAAGTTTGTAATTTAAAACTGCTTTGGTTTGGAAACTCAAATTGCTTACTGCCCGCTTTACTAACCGGAATAAATTTTATTTTGTCGGCATTCGCTTTTGTTATCGAATCATCTACATCACTTAACCAGGCAAAGTCAATAAAAGCAACTGTGTTCTTGTTTTTAGCAACATAGTTAATGCTTTCAATTGTTGAATTTAAAATAGTACAGTTAGAAGAAAACGTTTTTCCTTTCAAAACTGAGTCAGATAAATAATGTAATACCGATGAATTATTTTTATCAAAAATAACATTCACTTTTGTTTCGTTGCTTAAGGTGTCTAAACAAACAAAAGGTTTGGTTAGTAGATCGACAACTTGCTCAAAGGATAATTGTGAGAGCGGTGTGTTGATATTGGTAATTAAAGCAACGCCACTTTTGGCAATTGCGGTTGGAATAATTGAATAGCTTTTTGAACCAAAAGCTTTGTTTTCTTTATCATTTAATAACCGTGAAATGACGATCGCCTCGCAGCTATCGCTGTATAATGCTTGCACCGCATCGCTTTCGGCTACTGAAAAAATTTCGAGCTCTGCGCTTTTGTATTGTGATTCGAATGTTGCGGCTTGATTTTTTACATG
>JBEIEI010000164.1:0-6373 GCA_040382975.1 Flavobacteriales bacterium | reverse complement strand
TTAATGGCCTTGGAAGGTTGGAATTGGGAAGACGCAGTTTTAAAAGCTGACGACGGCATCCATTTAAATTTTCCGAAAGCAGTTAAACGAAAATATAGTGAAGAAGACGGTATGTCTAATGTTGTAAATAAAAATTATACGAATGAAATTAATTATTTGAATAAATTTTTTGAAGATGCTCAGGCTTATTGTTTGACTTCAACTATTACCGAAAAAAATATTCGTTTTGAAGCCATGCGCGGTGTTTTTAACGGAACTGCAAATTTATATTTACATGCAGAGAAAGCTAAAGATATTATCAGCGCGATTAATTTTGCGAAAAAATTCGGTGTTAAAAAACCTGTAATAGTTGGTGGCAAAGAGAGTTATAAAATTACGAGCCTACTAAAACAAAATAATATTCCGGTTATGCTAAACCGTGTAAATGATCTGCCTGATAACGCAGATGACAACATTGACATTGTTTTTCGCACTCCGTATTTATTGCAAAAAGACAGTATTTTATTTTGTTTGCAACTAGAAGGAGATATGGAAGCAATGCAAAGCAGAAATCTACCTTTTAATGCCGGTGTTGCGGCTGCTTATGGTTTAACAAAAGAACAAGCATTAGCATCTATAACTAGTAACGCTGCAAAAATATTAGGTGTCGATAAAGAATTAGGAACGATAGAGGAAGGAAAATTAGCTTCTATCGTAGTTAGCGATGGCGATATTTTAGACATAAAAACAAATAACATTATTTTAGCATACATTGCAGGAAAAAGTGTAGTGCTTAATAACAAACAAACAGAACTCTATTTAAAATACAAATCTAAATACGGAATTAAATAAATTTATGATCGATAATAAAGTAATTGTTGGCATCTCTCAAGGAGATATAAACGGAATAGGTTTAGAAGTTGTTTTAAAAACCTTATTAGAACCCGGCATTGCAGATATTTGCACTCCTGTTTTATTCAGTTCTCAAAAAACCGTTTCTTACTATAGAAAAGTGTTAGGTTTAGAAGAATTTAGCTTTAATCCGATGCGTGAATTCTCTCAAATAAATTCTAAAAAAGTAAATGTTTTTGTTTGCTACGAAGAAGAAGTGAATATTGAAATGGGTAAATTAACCGAAGTAGGTGGCAAATACGCATACATTTCTTTAGAAAAGGCAACGCAAGCCTTATTGGATAAAAATATAGATGTTTTGGTAACTGCTCCAATAAATAAAAGCAATATACAAGGCGACAATTTTAAATTTGTTGGACATACAGAATACTTGGGTTCTATGTTATCAGGAGACCCATTAATGCTGATGTGTTCTGAGAATGGCCTGCGAATTGCAGTGGCAACAGGTCATATTCCTTTAAAAGAAGTGCATTCAAAGCTTACCATTGATGGTGTTGCCGGAAAAATTCTTCAGTTACACGAATCATTAATAAAAGATTTTGGTATACGCAAACCTAGGATCGCTGTTTTAGGCTTAAATCCTCATGCCGGCGATGGTGGCGCGATTGGAAATGAAGACAAAGAAATTATTATTCCTGCTATTGAAAAAGCAAAAACAAATGGTTTAGTTTATGGGCCCTATTCTGCTGATGCATTTTTTGGGAACGGAACCTACAAACAATTTGATGCTGTATTAGCTATGTATCACGACCAAGGTTTAATACCTTTTAAAACTATTGCATTTAACGAAGGTGTGAATTTTACCGCCGGCTTAAATGCAGTGAGAACTAGTCCTGACCATGGTACCGGTTACGATATTGCCGGTAAAAACCAGGCAAATGAGCAGTCGTTTAAAAGAGCAATGTATGCCGCAATTGATATTTTTAAGAACAGGCAATTGCATGACGAAATAACAGAAAATCCTTTACACATTAACACCATTAAAAAGGAGCGTTAAGCTAAATATCTGTCTTTTTATTTTTTATTTTTTTTAGGGTTTTAGTTAACATATTTTAACTAACATTAAATCATCGTTAACCCTCACCAATGTTATCTTTACCTGTTATTCTAAGAAAATAATTTTATGGTAGATATTAAAGAAATTAACGAACGTATTCAACGCGAAAGTGCTTTTGTAGACATGTTAACCGTTGAAATGGACAAAGTTATTATTGGTCAAAAGAGCATGGTAGAACGCTTGCTTATTGGCTTACTTAGTAACGGACATATCTTATTAGAAGGTGTGCCGGGTTTAGCAAAAACATTAGCAATTAATACACTTGCAACCTGTGTTGATGGTCAGTTTAGTCGTATTCAATTTACTCCAGATCTATTACCTGCCGACGTTATTGGTACCCAAATATATAATCAAAAACAAGAAGCTTTTTCAATTCGCAAAGGACCTATTTTTGCGAACTTTGTTTTAGCCGATGAGATCAATCGTGCTCCGGCAAAAGTGCAATCGGCTCTTTTAGAGGCTATGCAAGAAAAACAAGTTACCATTGGCGATCAAACATTTAAATTACCAAATCCGTTTTTAGTTTTAGCAACTCAAAATCCGGTTGATCAGGAAGGAACTTATCCTTTACCTGAAGCACAAATGGATCGTTTTATGTTGAAGGTAGTTATTGGCTATCCAACAAAAGAGGAGGAGCGTAAGATCATCGCATCTAACATTCAACCAGGCGGAATGCCAAAGGCAAACTCGGTTATTTCTACTGAGGCAATCGTAAACGCGCGCTCTGTGGTTAAGGATGTTTATATGGACGAGAAAATTGAAAGATATATTGTTGATATTGTTTTTGCTTCACGTTTCCCTAAAGAATATAAACTACAAAAATTCGACGGATTAATTTCATATGGTGGATCTCCGCGTGCAAGTATCAATCTTGCTTTGGCTGCAAAAGCATATGCATTTATTAAACGTCGTGGTTATGTTATTCCGGAAGACGTGCGTGCTATCTGTACAGATGTTATGCGTCACCGTATTGGTTTAACCTACGAAGCAGAAGCTGAAAACATCACTTCAGAAAACATCATCACTGAAATTTTAAATACTGTTGAAGTACCTTAGAGATATTAGATTTTAGAAATTAGAAGTTAGAAAGCATCCCGACGTCAATATCTTGAATCTTAAATCTTAAATCTTTAATCAAAAATGGAAACTTCAGACCTATTAAAAAAAGTACGAAAAATTGAAATTAAAACCCGAGGGCTTAGCAGTCAGATCTTTTCGGGCGAATATCATAGTGCTTTTAAGGGACGAGGAATGGCTTTTTCTGAAGTACGAGAATATGCTCCGGGTGATGATGTAAGAACTATTGACTGGAATGTTACTGCAAGATTTAGTACGCCTTATGTTAAAGTTTTTGAAGAAGAAAGAGAACTTAGCGTGGTGTTAGTTGTGGATGTTAGTGCCAGTGGCGCATTTGGAACCAATAAACAAATAAAGCAAGATCTTATTACCGAACTATGCGCAGTGGTTGCTTTTTCTGCATCACAAAATAATGATAAAATTGGTGTCATATTTTTTAGTGATAAGATCGAAAAATTTATTCCGCCTAAAAAAGGTAAGTCACACGTTTTAAGAATTATCAGAGACCTTATTGAATTTAAACCTGAAAACAAAAAAACAAATTTAGAGTTGGCTCTAAAATATTTAACCAATGTTATTAAGAAAAAAAGCATTGTGTTTTTGATCAGCGATTTTTTTGTTGATCAGAACTACAGAGATGCTTTAAAGATCGCCAATAAAAAGCATGACCTTGTTGCTTTGCGAATTATTGATACAAAGGAAACAGAGTTACCTAATGTGGGTTTGGTAAAATTAAAGGATAACGAGACCGGAAAATTAATGTGGGTGGATACAAGTGATAAAGCGTTTAGAAAGCAATTTGCAGTGAATCATTTAAAATTTGAAGCCGATCTGAAAGAAAATTTTAATAGAAGCGGGATTGATGCTACGAATATTTTTACGCAGGAAAATTACGTAAAGCCATTAATGAATTTATTTAAAAACAGATAGCGATTCTCCCCGAGCGGAGTTGAAGGGTAAATAAAATTGAACGAAAATAATTTGAGAAATTTAAAATACATATTACTAATTACAATAGTGTTTTTTTGTGCCAATAATTTTTTTGGACAAATTCGTGTAAGCGCTGTTTTAGATTCTGCAAAGATCAGAATTGGAGAGCAAGTTAAATTAGACATCTATGTAAATTACGATGCCTCGCAACAAGATCTTAAAATACAGTGGCCGTCTATTGGCGACACTATTACCGGTAAAGTAGAAGTTGTTTCTATAGCCCAGATCGATACAACTATTCCTGACAAAGGAAATCCAAGTATCTTTCAACAACACCAACAAATTATTGTAAGCGCCTACGATAGTGGTTATTTTGCGATCCCTGGTTTTAAATTTATTGTGAATGACGATACAACTCGTCCGTTTTTTACAGAAACGCTATTACTCGAAGTACACACCGTTCCAACCGATACAAGTGCAACAAAAACAAAAGACATTAAACCACCTTTTGAGGAAAAATTTAACTGGAAGTGGTATTTGGATTATATCTATTGGGGAATTGGTTTACTTGTTTTTGTATTGATCATCATACTTATAACCGTTTATTTTACAAAACGAAATAAACAAGTTGTTCTCGAGCCCGAAAAACCAAAAATTCCGGCACATATTACAGCTTTAGCTTCACTCGAAAAAATTAAGGCAGAGCAAGTTTGGAAAGAAGGAAACGTGAAAGAATATTATTCTTCTATCTCTGATGCCTTACGTTTGTATATCGAAGAACGTTTTAATGTAAATGCTCTCGAGAGTACTACCGACGAGATCATGAAAGCCTTTCGCACCCAAGTGGTAGATAAACAAAGTAAAGAGAAATTAGAACAAGCTTGAACTTTAAGTGACCTAGTTAAGTTTGCAAAATTAACGCCAATTGAAGATGAGCATAAGTTCACTTTGCAAAATGCTTTTGATTTTGTGAATGGAACAAAGCGTGAAGAAGAAGTAGTAGTTGTTAGTGATCAGATATAAGTTGTTTGAAAATATAATTATGACAGAAGAAAAAAATAAAGGGTTTACAAAAATCGAGGACATGATTGCGTGGCAAAAAACAAAAATGTTAACGATTGAGATTTATAAACTTACAAATGAACCTTTGTTTAGTAAAGATTTTGGTTTAAAAGATCAAATTAGAAGGGCTGCTGTATCTGTACCTTCCAATATTGCAGAAGGATTTGGCAGAGGCGGAACAAATGAGTTTAGAAATTTTTTGTCAATTTCAAAAGGTTCTTTATATGAAGTAAAAACCCAGTTAATTATAGCTTTTGAGTTAGGTTTTGTTGATGAGTCGGTAAAAAATAAACTAATATTGGATATTGAAGAAACAACCGGAATGATAGCTGGATTAATTAAGTATTTGAAAAACACAGAAATAAAAGGTTCAAAATACAGCAAACAACAAACAAATAATAATTAACAAATCACCAACAACAAATATCAAACATCAAACAACCATAAGTGATAAATTATTTTAACGACATACAGTTTGCCGAGAAGCATTGGTTTTGGTTAATGGGTATTTTGCCATTGATGGTAATTTGGTATTTACTACGTTTAAAAAAACACGAAGGCGAACTTAATTATTCTTCGTTTACTTTATTTAAGAATATCAAGTCTTCGGGCAAAGCAAAATTCAGACATTCATTATTTGTTTTACGTTTAGCAGCGTTTGCTTTAATTATTTCTGCATTAGCAAGACCACAGTCACGCAGTAGCTGGAAGAACAGTAAAACAGAAGGTATTGATATTGTAATAAGTTTAGACGTTTCTTTATCTATGCTTGCAAAAGACTTTAAGCCTAATCGTATGGATGTGGCTAAAGATGTTATTTTAGATTTTATTGATGCCAGACCAAACGATAGAATTGGTTTGGTTATTTTTGGAGGAGAAGCCTTTACTCAGTGTCCTTTAACAAGCGATCATAAAGTTTTAAAAAATATGTTTCCTCAAGTTAAGGCTGGTTCTTTAGATCAAGGTACCGCTATTGGTTTGGGTTTAGCAAATGCTGTTGCGCGTATTAAAGACAGTAAAGCAAAAAGTAAAGTAATTATTTTTGTAAGTGATGGTGTAAATAACGTTGGCGAAATTGCTCCCCTTACGGCTGGCGAGTTAGCTAAAACATACGGTGTTAGAGTTTATTGTATTGGTGTAGGCTCTAAAGGAAAAGCCTTACAGCCTGTGGCCATTTACGCACAAGGAGAATACGAATACGATTATGTTGATGTAGATATTGACGAAAAAACTATGACAGAAATTTCTGAAATGACCGGTGGACAATATTTTAGAGCTACCAATAAAGAAAGTCTTGTTAGTATTTATAAGGAAATTGATAAAATGGAAAAAACGATTGTGAGCGAAAAGAGTTTT
>JBEIEI010000163.1:0-6508 GCA_040382975.1 Flavobacteriales bacterium | reverse complement strand
ATTTGTAGGGTATTACAACATTTAATTTACGGTCAACAAATCCATATTTATTTTTATTTTTTACACGAATTAAACCATTAGAAGCAAAATTAATTTCTTCATAAGTTCCAAATTCAATACTGGTACGGCCGTTCGCATCAATAAACGACTGCTGTCCTTTTTTTAGCAATTTAAAGATCTGTCCGTTGGTATAAAAATCAACTGGTTTTTCTTTTAAATAATCATAGCTGATAGAACTTAAAAAACAACCATATGAATTATAAAAACCATACATATTATTAAGCACTACAACAAAAACAGAATTATTTGCTTTTAGGATCTGATCATACTTGGTTTCTAATACTATTTTGCCGGCAGAATTAATTAGACCATATGAATTACCAATTTTTACAATGGCAATTTTATCAGCATCAAAGTTCGAAAGCCAGTCGAATTCAGCCTTATGAACATAACCGTCTTTTGACACAAAACCACTTTTTCCATCTAATCGGTAATACGCAAGTTCATTTTTAAAATCGCCAAGTTCTTCAAAACGTGGTTCTATAATGGTTTGAGCAAAATTATTTACCGCGCCGTATTTTCCATTTTGTTTTACCGTGTAATAATTGTTAGAGATCTCATTAATTTCTTCAAAAAGCGGTGAAATGATCTGTCCTTGACGATTAATAAAACACCATTGATTCCCATGTTTTACCGCAGCAATGCCGTTATTAAAATTATAAGCCTCAGTAAAAAATTGATCAAAAGGATCTTTGTTCTCTTTATTGATAAAATAAACCGAATCGTTTTTATTAACCACTGCCAATCCTTCTGAAAAGGCAGATACGGCATCAAATAAAGTAGGAATAATTACCTTAGCAGAAGTATCAATAAAGCCAAAAAGATCATCCTTTTGATACGGATATAGCAACAAATTATTTAATTGCAATTCTTTTAAAATAGAGTTCTTTAAAGGGAATGTTGGGTTTTCGGTTAAGAATTTTTCGAGTTCTTCATTTGAATATGACTTAACGGTTAAAGCAAATAACAATTTCCAGGCTTCGATGTATTGTGGCGCTAAAGGGTAATTGGTAACAAATAATTTTAATCCGTTTACATTTGAAGTTTCTTTATAAATAGAAAATAATTTTTCATAAGCCGAATTTAATAACACATTTTTAGGATTAACTTTTATAAAATGGATGTAAGACGCTGCAGAATTATCTTTTGTAGACTCATCATATATTTGTCTGTCAATTAGCAACATGGCTTCTGCAATAAAATCGCTTTGAGGATGCGTAATTACAAACTCTTTGGTTTGCTTACTGTCATTAAAACTCAGCGCTTCATTATAATCCAATTCATCTCGCAAATAAATAACTTTGTTTAAGATCTTTTTATTTGCCAAATAATTTTGCTTTAAAAAATTGGTGTAATTTAAAACGGATCTGTCTGTTTTAAGTCGCTCAAATCCTTTTGCCGCAATAGAATCTATTAATTGAAGAATGTGAAGACTGTCGATTTTAAAAGTAAAAAACTCTTTATTTTCAAGCTTTTTTATAAATAAATTATAGCTTAACGAAGCATATTTTGAAGCCGAATCTAAATTAAAAAAAGGATTATTGCTGCGGCTATAAATAATTGCTAAACCATAAGATGAAAAAGGATCGTGTTTACATTTATAATTACTATTAAATATTTTTTTTTGCCTTAAAATAATCGTGAATAGAAAGCGCTTGAAATCCATTCTCTAGTTTGGAGGCCTTAAGGCTTCCTGAAAAAAGAACACATAAGAAGATGATAAAAAACCGGTTTATATTTAATTTAAAATTCAATTATTGAGCAGGTGAAGTTTGTTATAATTTAAAAACTATCAAAGGTAAAAACTACAAATTATTACATATATTTGTTGATAATTATGTTCACAACAGGAAGGATCGTTTTTACATTATTTTTTTTAGTGATTTTCATCACTGGGTTGGTTTGGAGCTACCGTAAAGACTTGAAAACTATCAAAGTTCATTTTAAGAAACCCTACTTAGTTCTTATCGCAATAATAATTTTTTTAACATTTCTATTTTTTGTTGTTAAAATAAGAAAATTCATTTAAATACATCGATAAAATTGATACATTTGTCTATAATAAATAGCAATTACTCAACTATGAAAAATTTCTTGATTTTAACATGCTTTCTGGGTTTTAACAACTTAATGAA
Organism: Flavobacteriales bacterium; assembly: GCA_040382975.1. GTDB lineage: Bacteria > Bacteroidota > Bacteroidia > B-17B0 > Aurantibacillaceae > Aurantibacillus. The sequence goes on along the minus strand of JBEIEI010000163.1, from coordinate 4,313 downwards.
TTCGGCTACACTTGTTATTGAGGGAAAATACCAGAATAAAAATGTATTTGTACAAAATGCGTATGGCGTTAATGGTGTTGGTTTTTGCGCGCAAGAAATAAAAGTTAACGGAAAAATCACTACTGATGAAACTAATTCAAGTGCATTTGAAATTGATCTTGCTGCTTTGCAATTAAAATACGGACAAAAGGTAGTTATTGAAATTAGTCATCAAGAAAATTGTGTTCCTAAAGTTTTAAATCTTGAAGACTTAAAATCAAAACCAAGCTTTGAAATATTAACAATGAGCGTTTCTCCAGCAGGTGTTTTAAATTGGACCGCGAAAAACGAATCAGGTTCATTGCCTTACATCATTGAGCAATTTAAATGGAACAAATGGATTCCGGTTGGCGAAATGGATGGCCTCGGAAGTCCTGAAAATCATGAATATTCTTTTCAAGTTACCACGCACAGCGGAGAAAATAAATACCGTGTTAAACAAAAAGGTTTAAACTCATTTTCAAAATATTCTCAAGAAGTTATTTTAAAATCTACAACAGAAAAACCTTCATTTTCAATTCCTAAAACCGGAAAAAGCATTGATTTTAGTATAGAAACAGCATACGAAGTATTCGATCTCTATGGAGATGTAGTTAAAAAAGGTTTTGGTAATATTATCAATATTGAGAATCTTAAAAAAGGAAGATACTATTTGTGTTATGATAACACAATGACAGATTTTACGAAGTAAACTTTTTATAATCTTGCTAAAATTGATTTTAGCTCACTAAGTATCATTGCAGTAGCACCCCAAACTTTATGACCCTCTACCAAAAAGTAGGGGGTTTTTATTTTAGTGCCATCAACCTCTACCGTGCCTTGCACGATCAGTTTTTCATCTAACAAATTATTAAGAGGTAATTGTAAAATATTTTTCACTTCTCTTTGATGCGGCAGCATTGGAGGATCTACTATTTTACAGAAACCAATATAAGGCTCTACTAAAAAACCACTTACAGGTATATATAGTGGCGTAAGCTTACCCATTATTTCAATTTCGTCGCGTAACCCAATCTCCTCAAAACATTCTCTTATAGCAGTAGTTTTCAGATCTATATCCCCATCCTCATATTTACCTCCGGGAAAACTGATTTGAGCGCTATGGGCGCCTATATATGGCACTCTTTCAATTAAAGGGATAAATAAATTGTTTTTATCGTCAATGCAAAAAAGGATCAATATTGCGCTTTGCTTGTATTGCCCAATCTCCAAACTCGAAAGGTCTATTCGGGACCTAGAAACAGGCGCCATAACATATTGAGCATCTACTCCCGGAAGGGGATTTTGTAGTTCTATTTTAAGGTTATTTAGAAGTAGTTCCAAAACAAAAAGCAAAATTAAGGGTTAAATTAAGTAAATTTGCAGCACAAATTATGAGTGAATTTAAATTAAATACAATAGAAGAAGCTTTAGAAGATCTTCGTAAAGGTAAGGTTATAATTGTTGTTGATGACGAGGATCGTGAGAATGAAGGTGATTTTATTACCGCTGCAGCCAATGCAACACCTGAAGTAATAAACTTTATGGCTACTCATGGCCGTGGTTTAATATGCACTGCCATTACCGAACAAAAGGCAAAAGAATTACAATTAGATATGATGGTGAGTTCAAATACAAGTACTCACGAAACCGCTTTTACAGTATCAATAGATCTTTTAGGTTATGGTTGCACTACTGGTATCTCGGCATCAGACAGAAGTAAAACAGTTTTAGCTTTAGTTGATCCTACAAAAAAAGCAAGTGATTTTGGAAGACCCGGACATATATTCCCTTTAAAGGCTAAAGAAGCCGGCGTTTTACAAAGAACAGGACATACCGAAGCCACTATAGATCTTGCACGATTAGCGGGCTTTGAGCCTTGTGGTGCTTTAGTTGAAATTATGAATGAAGACGGAAGTATGGCTCGCCTACCCGATCTTGTAAAAATTGCAGAGCGTTTTGATCTTAAAATAATTACCATAAAAGATCTTATTAGTTATCGTTTAGCAAAAGAATCAAATGTTGACCGTATAGTTGAAGTTAAGATGCCAACTAATTGGGGAGACTTTGACCTTGTTGCCTATAAAGTAAAAACTACAGGACAAGAACACATGGCTTTAATAAAAGGCTCATGGCAAAAAGATGAACCTGTATTAGTGCGTGTTCATTCTAGTTGTGTTACCGGTGATGTTTTTGGAAGTTGCCGTTGCGATTGCGGTCCGCAATTACACGCTGCTATGGAAATGATAGAAAAAGCCGGAAAAGGTGTTATCGTATACATGAATCAAGAAGGGCGCGGCATTGGTTTATTAAATAAATTAAAAGCATACAAGCTGCAAGAAAATGGTAGAGATACCGTTGAAGCAAATATTGAACTTGGTTTTAAAATGGATGAACGTGATTACGGAATTGGTGCACAAATTTTACGCGACCTTGGTGTAAGTAAAATTAAATTAATGACCAATAATCCGAAGAAGCGTGCAGGCCTTATTGGTTACGGTTTAGAGATAATTGAAAATGTGCCGCTTATTATTACACCCAACCCGCACAACGCAAAATATTTGCAAACCAAAAAAGATAAAATGGGTCACTCTATTTAATTTTCTTAAATAATATATCGTCCCTACGGGACTTAAAGATTGATGAATGGGCTAATTTTCCTAAAGATATTAACCCCCTACGGGGTTATAGTATTTGTAAATTAGACTCCGTAGGAGTCAAATATTTTAGAAACAAACAATAAAAATGTTACTGGTGCCGTAGGCACGAAATAATTTTTGAAATTAAACACGGTCATAAATTTAACCAAACGGGTTTTCTGTGTTTGAGATTGCTTCGTCGTACCTCCTCGTAATGACGGGGATGAATTTGAAAATTAATTAAGTTATTTTATTGTTATTACCCAATCTAAATCATCGAGAGTATCTTCTGTAAAATTTATTTTTTGCTCGTATAATTTATTCTCAATTAAATAAGACATCAAATAATCTTCCCTATATTTTAGCATTGTATCTAAACTAAAAACATAAAATTCAAGATGTTTTTTAGGACTAATTTTTATATAAGTTTAGAATGAAGTGTCAACAAAAATATCACTCACTCTGCCGATTGATTGTTTTTTATTAGGTTTTTTATTATTAAGTCTGTTTACATAAAGACTTACATAATTTATCTCTCTTGGGTCCTTTATTTCGAACTTACCATAATAATATATTAAATCATTTTCTCTCTTATTGATAATTTCAATAACTGAATGTCCAGTATTACAGGAAGAGAAAATAAATCCAATAAAACCAATTATTAATAATTTAATTTTGATAATACTAAATCATTAAAACCTGTCAGGTTTATTGGAAACACAGTTTAAACCTGACAGGTCTTTAGAAATTATTTTGAAGGCAATAAGGTTGCCACGCACTCACCAAATCCTAAACGGATGCCGTCTTTTTCGCAGTAACCACGAATTATAATGGTATCGTTATCATTTACAAATTTACGTTGAGTGCCATCTTTTAATGTAATTGGTTTTGTACCGCGCCAGGTTAATTCCATCATACTTCCGTATTCACTCGGATCAGGACCGCTAATAGTGCCGCTTCCCATCAAATCACCAACTTTTACATTACAACCGTTTACAGTATGGTGCGCTAATTGTTGCTCCATTGTCCAATACATATATTTGTAATTAGAGGTACAGATCTTATTCTCTTCACCATTTTGTGGTTTTAAAAACACATCTAATTTAATATCTAAGTTTTTATCGCCTTTGTATTCAAGGTATGGAAACACTTTTGGGTCTTGTACATATCCTTTTGTTCTAAAAGGTTCTAAGGCTTCTAAAGTCACTATCCATGGAGAAACTGTACTGGCGAAATTCTTTGAAAGAAAGGGCCCTAAAGGAATATATTCCCACGTTTGAATATCACGCGCACTCCAGTCATTAAACAACACCATACCAAAAATATGATCGTCTGCTTGTTCAGTAGAAATACTTTCACCCATTTGAGTAGCCTTACCAATTACAAAAGCAGTTTCTAATTCAATATCTAACAATTTACTCGGACCAAATACCGGAGTTTCAGAATCGGCAGGCTTTTGCTGTCCTTTTGGGCGATGAAAATTTGTGCCCGAAACCGTCACAGAAGAAGCTCTGCCATGATAACCAACAGGAATGTATTTCCAGTTTGGCATTAGAGCATTTTTTGGATCACGTATCATAGTGCCAATATTTGTAGCGTGATCGATACTGCTGTAAAAATCAGTATAATCGCCAACACTAACAGGCATAAGCATTT
>JBEIEI010000162.1:0-6569 GCA_040382975.1 Flavobacteriales bacterium | reverse complement strand
GCATTTGCGGTTACTTTTGTTTTTTCGGCATCTGCATTTGCAATAATTTTTAATCTGTCTGCCTCAGCCACCGATGATATCTTCACGCCACTTGCTTCACCGGTCGCTTTCTTAACAGCCGCATCTGCAATACGTTCGGCAATTAACACCCCTTGGTCTGCTTTTACAATTTCTTTTTGCATATCGGCAACTGCGGTTTCTTTTTCAAGTGTTTGGCGAGTAACCTCTGCACGTTTTTGAGTTTCGAACGTGGTGTTTTGTTCTTCGGCAATTTTACGGTCGGTTAATGTTTTCATTAAACTTTCAGGAGGTACAATGTCTCCGATTAAGGTGTCAACCCCGTTTACGTTATATTGGTCTAACACCTCGCTAATACGTTTTTTAGCAGCATCCTGACGTTCTTTACGAGTACTTAAAAAAGCAATTACATCACTGTCCTGTGCCGAGTTACGGAAATAGTTACCAATAGTTGGTTCTAGAACTTGACCAACTAAATTCATCATACTTCCAAAACGAGCAATCACCTTTGGCGCTTCGGTAGTAGGGATGTGGATGATCTGACTAACATCTAAATTAAAAGGGAAACCATCTTTACTACGAACTGTAATAGTAGATAAGTTCTTATCTAATTGATGCGATTCACTGCGTGCGTTAGCCCAATTTAAAACCAAATTGGTAGTTGGCACTAATTCTACACGCATAATAAATGTATTGATCGGGTATTTACCCGGGCCAAGTGGTTCGGCCCACACACCCTTTTCGCCTTTGCTAACAATATTACCATGTTTAAATTCTGTTCCGCTTAAATCTTTTCCTTCTTTACCAACGTAACTAATTACTACGCCAACATAACCAATGGGGATTTCCATCATTTTTATTTGCTCAACTGTAACAAACCATGGATTGATATAATACGAACCTGCTAAAATTGTTTGTGGTTGTAAACCTTTATTGCCACCTGCTTTTAAAAATGTATCAGCATCTTGGAAATTATTATGTCCAGCAACATCTTTCCCGGCTATGCTTCCTTCTTCAATAGGCATACCATCTAAAGTGGTGATGATACCTACCATGTTTTCGTTAATGGTAAACATATCTACCGTAAAGATCTCGAACAAAAATGTATTGATACGATAAGTACCCGCGGTAATGTATGCACTTTGTCTTCCTTTTTGTCCGCCTTTGGTTAAAAAAGTAACAGTATCTTGAAAGCCATCACATTCTACTTTACGCGCAAGTATATGTCCGGTTTGCAATTCGGCACCATCTTTTGCAACCATTAAACCAATTTTACCTTGAGGTATTACTGTTAGTGCTTGCTGTGTTATCTCATATTGCCAGATCCATTTCCAAAAATAAATTCCGGGCGCTAATGTTTGCGCCTGAAAACCGGCTTCGCCTTCAACAGCAATAATTCTACCGGGGGGTAATTCTGATTTACCTATTAACACAAACTTTTTGGTTACTAATCCAATTTTATCTTCGGGTATGATGATGATACCAAATAATCTAAATATTAGTTTGTAAAACACAAGTAATAACACAGGGATAATGATCCACCAATATTTAATAGCATATTCCATAATTTTTTTCTTTTAAGTAAATGTAATATGTAGCTAGGGATTACTTTTTCTATTTTATAAACATTTGTTAGGGCTTTTTAACATTGAATGGTAAACAAACAGTTTAAATCTTATTAAATTAGCGTAACCAAAGTGCCTAGCTTTGATTATAATATTTTGTATGAAACAAGTAATCTTATTTATCCCAATTTTTTTATTTAGCCTTTCTGTTCTAGCTCAGGATGATGATAAAGGTCCTGCTAAATTTTGCAGAGATGATATTGATAAAAAAGCAATGAAGCTTTATGAAAAAGCTATTGATAAAAAGAAATATAAAAAGCCCGAACGTATTAGTTTTTTAATTGAGTGTTTGCAAATTGAGCCGGATTTTCCGGAAGCAAATTTGTTTATGGGTTTAGAAATGATCGTGCGTGCGAAATTAGAGAGTTTGCCCTTTGAACCTATGACGCCTTATTTTATGAAAGCTATTGCGAGTTGTCCGCAAATACACAGCGAACCTTATTATTACATCGGCTTTGATTATTATGAGCGAAGCAAAAATGATTCTGCCGTTAAATATTTAGAAAAATTTATTGCCTTTAAAGATGAGGATGATAAAAAATTTGCAAAAGATTATGATGCCGAGATATACAACGCAAAAATGATGATCAAATCGGCAAAGAAAGAAAGCGCCTTAAAAAAGAATGTGCCTTTTGATCCTAAAGTTGTAAGAGGAGTTTCTACGGATCGCGATGAGTACTTAGCATATATTTCGCCTGACGATAAAAATTGTTATTACGTTCGTAAAATGCCTGTTAATAGCAAAAACAAGGTTTACACAAGTGATAAAGAGGTAGAGGTTTTTATGTATTCTTTACGCGATAAAACCGGAGCTTTTGACAAAGGCGAAGAGATGCCGTATCCATTTAATGAAAGCGGCGATAATCAGGGCGGTTGCAGTATTTCGATCGACAACAAACATTTGTATTTTGCTATGCAGCGCGATGAAGGCGGCAATCAGCCAAACGTTGATATTTATATTAGCGATAATCAAAATGATGAGTGGAAACCCATTCGTAAATTAAGTAATAATGTTAATCATCCTGTTTATTGGGATAGTCAGCCAACGATATCGGCAGATGGAGTTACTCTTTATTTTGCTAGCGACAGGCCCGGAGGTTACGGCGGAGTGGATCTATATGTTACAGTGCGTGATCAGAAAACAAATATTTGGAGCACGCCAAAAAATTTAGGACCAAAAATAAATACATCCGGGAACGAAAAAACACCCTTTATACATAGTGATAGCGAGACACTTTATTTTAGTAGTGATGGACATTTTGGTTTTGGAGGTTTAGATATTTTTTATGTTAGAAAGGATGAAAAGGGAGAATGGCTTGAGCCTGAAAACATAGGCTCGCCAATTAACGGAGGCACTGATGATGTTGGTTTTTTTGTAAGTTCGGATACAAAAACAGGTTACTTTTTTAGTTTTGATGAAGGTAAAGTGAGGGGAAAAGGAGTAGGGCGATTTGATCTTTATAATTTTGACCTTTACAAAGAAGCGCGTCCGCAAGCGGTGGCATTTATTAAAGGAAATATAAAAGATCATGTTGGTAATGAGATCAGCGGCGCTCAGGTTGAAATTAAGAACATTAAAACCGAAGAAAAAACGTATGCCGTTGTAGATAGTGTAAGTGGGCAATTTATGGCAGCTGTTAATTTAAAAAAGAAAGACGATATTTTAATTACTGTAAAAAAAGAGGAGCATGCATTCTCTTCAAAAGTTATAAGTACAAAAGAGCTTTCTTATGATGCGCCGTTGAAAGAAATAAAAATGGAGTTAAATGAAGCGGTTGCGGGAAAACCATTTGTGATAAATAATATTTTTTACAACACAAATAGTGCAGAGTTGACTATTGAAAGTAAAGTAGTATTAAAGTCGTTTGCCGGTTATTTAAAAGAAAATCCTGAAATAAAAATTGAGATACTAGGTCATACGGATAATGTTGGTAATCCAAAAGCTAACGAGGCTTTAAGTTCTAATCGTGCGTTTTCTGTTAAAAGTACATTAGAAGAAATGGGTATTAGTGGAAGTCGAATAAACGCTAAGGGTTTTGGCTCGAGTAAACCAATCGCAGATAATTCAAACGAAGAGGGTAGAGCAAAAAATCGTAGAACTGAATTTATGATCCTCGAAAAATAAAAAGCTCCTTCTCGGATAGAGAAGGAGCTTTTTATTTGGTCTAAATATAATATCTATTCGAAATAATCTTTCATACGTTCAAAAAAACCTTTTTCTTTTTTATTTGGATTCGGAACAAAGTTTTTGGAGTTTTTTAAGTTTTCAAGAGTATTCTTTTCTTCTGCGGATAAATTAATTGGAGTAAACACACTAATTTCAACTAACAGATCTCCTCTTCCGTATGAATTAACGTCCGGTAAACCTTTTCCTTTTAAGCGTAAAACTTTTCCACTTTGAGTGCCGGGTTCAATTTTAATTTTTGCTTTAGCATCAATAGTTGGAATTTCAACGTTGGTACCTATAGCAGCATCCGGAAAACTAATATTTAAACTGTAGATCAAATGATTTCCTTCTCGTTTTAGGTCTGCATGCTCTTCTTCTTCAATAACAATTAACAAGTCGCCATTTATTCCTCCGCGAGGAGCAGCATTTCCTTTACCACTCATGCTTAGTTGCATTCCTTCTGCAACGCCTGCAGGCATATTAATAGTGATTACCTCTTCCTCTCTAACAATTCCATCACCATGGCAAGTGTTACATTTATCTTTAACAATTCTACCTTCACCACTACAGGCGTTACAGGTAGTTTGTGTTTGCATGGCCCCTAAAATTGTTTGTTGCACACGTGTAACAACCCCACTGCCGTTACATTGTTTGCAGGTGTCGTATTGCCCATTTTGGCACCACTGCCGCTGCAAGTTTTGCAACTTACATGTTTATTTACTTTTATTTTCTTTTCTGCTCCGTTAGCAATTTCTTTTAAAGTTAATTTTACCTTAACGCGTAAATTGCTACCTCTGTTTACTCTTCTTCCTCCGCCTCTAGAACCACCATTGCCTCCCCCAAAGCCAAAACCGCCACCAAAAATATCTCCAAACTGACTGAAAATATCATCCATATTCATTCCGCCATGTCCATGTCCTCCGCCTGAAGCACCGCCAACTCCGGCGTGTCCGTACTGGTTGTAGCGTTGACGTTTTTCAGGATTACTTAAGATCTCATAAGCTTCTGCCGCCTCTTTAAATTTTTCTTCAGAGGCTTTGTCGTCCGGATTTTTATCGGGATGATATTTGATAGCGAGCTTACGATACGCTTTTTTTATTTCGTCTTCGCTTGCATTTTTTGTAATTCCAAGTATTTCGTAAAAATCTCTTTTTGCCATATTATATTTATTGGGCTATTACCACTTTAGCAAAGCGTATAACTTTATCTCCTAGTTTGTATCCTTTTTCAACTTCATCGATCACTTTTCCTTTTTGGGATTCATCCGCAGCAGGAATATGAGTAATTGCTTCCATAGTATCAGCATCAAACTGTGTGCCTATACTTTCAAAAGCAGTTAAGCCTTTATTTTGGGTAATATTTTTTAATTTATGTGATATAAGCTGAATACCCTCTTTAACGGCGTTAATATCCGTTACAGTCTCATTTGCTTTTATAGCCCTATCCAGATCGTCGATGGCGGGTAAAATAGCCTTAAAAACATCTTCGGCAGCGGTTTTAATTATATCTGATTTTTCTTTTACGGTACGTTTTCTGTAATTATCAAATTCAGAATAAAGACGTAGATATCTTTCATTTAATTCTTTTATTTTAGAAAGATTATCCTCATTAGAATTATTGCTGGTAGTTTCGTCAGTTTTTGATGCGTTTTCAGCCGTATTGTCAGCATCTACACTCGTATCGTTGTTTTCTAAATTCTCCTCCGGTAGGCTATTTTCGTTGTCCTGCATGGTATTTCTTAAATTAAAATAGTTTTTCATAAATAGTAAATCAATTATTTTGCCATATTTATTTGTAGGTAGTTTTGTCAGTTTTTATAAACCAAAAATTCAACCCTCTGGTTTTTTTTATGGGCTGCATCTGAGCAATCTGTATTTGCTTTACAAAGTTTACGTGGCTGAGATTTACCCTTTGGTATAGTTTTTATTCTGGTTATAATAATACCTTTTTTACCTAAATAATCCTTAATAGTTTTTGCTTGCTTGATGGTAAGATTCATAGTTGCTTTTTGATCAGATTTTGAGTCGGACGCTTGCTAATATTTAAATGATGATCTTTTTTTTGCAACATTAATAAAATAGACTGCAGATCCTCTTCATCCTCAGGTGTTAAGCTAGCACCATTATTTAAAAAAGATAAATTTCTAACAACATTTATCTTATCTATTGAGCCGTTTAAAGATTCATCTGCATTTTCATCCGATAGCTTATATATTATGTTTGATGACACATAAAATTCAATACCATTATTTGATGTTCTGCCATCAACAATATGGTCGCCTGCATTGCTATATAAAGCATAAGGTTCTAAATTTGTACGCAATCAGCTATTAATCCAAAACAGCTTGCTGTTTTATACATCGCATCTTTATAACGTCCTGCAAGTCTATTAAGTGATTTGTTTTTTGATTTTGAGTTGGAAACTGTGGTGCTCCAAAAATGTAATACAACAGCACGGTTCAAATAGGGCATTGAAAAACTTTGAAGTGAGTTTTGCAATAGATTTAAAACAAAACCCTGAGCTTGATCTCCACGTTTTAGTAACGACTGTGCCTGCGTATTTGTTTTAAAAAACAGACAAATAATAAGTAAATTTTTTTTTCATTACTCTGCAAGCTGTTTTTCTAGAGCAATAATCAACTTTTCTTTGGTTAAATTTTTATCTATAATAATCCCTTTATCATTAATTAAAACGTTGGATGGTATACCTTGCACGCCATAGTGCTGCGCCGCATCATTATCCCAAACTTTCAAGTCACT
>JBEIEI010000161.1:0-6575 GCA_040382975.1 Flavobacteriales bacterium | reverse complement strand
GTAAAACGATCAGATCTGTTGATTCATTTATTCTATTGATAAGCGCATCAAAATGTGCGAGATTTTTTTCTCTGTCTTCCCAAAATAAATTGGTTTGTATAATACTTACTTTCATCTGCAAAATTTATCAAACGCGTCAATAGCCGGTTGATGATTTTTTTGAGCAGCAATTTTAAAATCTTCGCAGCCGTTCTGTTTTAAATTAACCTTGGCTACCCCTCTCCAATAGTAAGCTTCAAAGTAATTGGGATTTAATTGGAGGCAAATATTAATTTCATTGATGCAGGCATTAAAATCTTGCTTTTTACCATATACAATACCACGTTTAAAATATAATTCGGCTTCATCTTTATTGTTTTTTAAACAACTATTGTATTCCTTAAGTGCATCTTCTAATCTGTTAAGATCGTTATAACAATTGCCTAAAACAAAATGTGCTTTGGTGTTATTTTCTTCTGTTTTTAAAACAAAATTGGCATCGTGTATTGCTTTCGGAAAATCGCCCAACTTGTAATAAGCATTGGCTCTGCCAACATATGCTTTTGAATAATTGTACAATTCCAATGTTTGGTTAAAACTTTTTATGGCTTGTTCCGGTTGATTGTTTTTTAAATAGAGTAATCCACGGTTATAAAATCCTTTATAATTTCTTGGAGCAACAGAAACTGCTCTGTTTAAGTATTCCAGAGCTTTTTCGTTCTCATTTAGAAACATACTTTCAACGCCAATACTATTTAATACCAAAAATTGGTTAGGGTATTTTTTATTAATGTCTTCGTATAAATTTAATGCACTTTTCCAATCCAGACTTCTCGAAAAAGAAAAAACAGAAAACAAAGCGATAAAAACAAACGATAAAATGCTTACCGGAAGTTTTAAGTTGGATAAAATTAAACCAATTAACCAGGCAAAACCAATTAATGGAACGTAGGCATAGCGGTCGGCATAAAGCACTTCACCAAATGGAATAAATTGCAGCACTAGGATCAAATTAGTAATAACAAAAAGTATACTAGCCGCTGCTTGATATTTTTTTTGTTTAATGAACAATATAATTAAAGCAATAATGATCAGTAATCCGGAATAGCCAACAGCAAAAACGGCTGTATTAATTTCGGGGTAAGGATAGATCACGCTTAGGTTAACAGGCAATATAAAAAGGATAAAATATTTTAGAAGCGCATAACCAGCAAAACCAATGCGCTGATAGAATGGGAATTCGTGTGAAAGATTAATGAACTGATCGGCAGTTTGTGTTTTAATGTTTATTACACCTATTACGATCGAAATAACTATAAAGGGGATCTTATTAATTAAAAATTTAAGAGATAATTTTTTTTGCATTAAAATATCCAAACAAATTAAAGCAATTGGAAATACCACTACTGATGATTTGCTTAAACAACCTAAACTAAAATAGAAAAAACAAAAAACATAATCGATCTTTTTTGAGCGTTCGGTAAAATTTAAATAACTCAAAACACCTGCTAAAAAAAAGGTAGTAGACAATACATTTTTTAATTCGCTTATCCAACCAACAGATTCAACTTGCATTGGATGCAATAAAAAAACAATTGTAGCTATATTCGTTATAAGATCGTTTTTAAAAAGTCGTTTTGTTAATTGATAAACTAAAACACCATTAATTAAATGAAACAAAAGATTAATAAAATGATGTCCGCCATCATTATTTTCGAAAAGCAGCCATCCAATTGAATGTGTTAACATGGTAACAGGAATATAATTTCCTACAAAATGATTGGTGAACAATCCTTTTACATCAAACGATCTTACAAATTTGTTTTTAAAAACCATTTCAGGGTCATCCCAACTAATATGCCCATAAAAGAAAAACTTATAGTACACCAATAACGTTGCAATTAACGCAACGCTTAGTATTAGATTTTGACCGATTATTTTTTTTATTTGACTAAACAACACAACAAAAATAGCATTTAGTCGCTATGATTAATGGATAATTTGTTAAACAGAAATATAAAGGAAATTGGATTTGTTATTTGTAAAGAGTAACGTGACCAACATATTCTTTTGATTTTCCGGCAGGAGTGTTAGCATGTATCACCCATGTGTATGTATCTGTTTGGCAAGGCTTGCCTTTAAAGGAGCCGTCCCAGCCTTTAAAAAAATCTGTAGATTTAAAAATTTGTTCTCCCCACCTATCAAAAACAGTAAGGTCATATTTTAAAATTCCTACACCTTTAGGTATAAAAACATCATTGATCCCATCGCCGTCCGGAGTAAAGGCATTGGGCACATATAAACTGTATTCGTTTTCAATTAAGATCATTTTAACTATGGTATCTGAGCATCCCCAACCGTTTTTTACTATCATAGCTACAGGATATGAACCTGAGTTTTCGAAAAGATAAGATGTGTTTTGATTGGAACTTGTATAACCATTATTACTATTAAAAAACCAATTCCAATTTGTTTGGTTTACGCCCATTGATGTATTGGTGAAAATAACTTCATCAATATTTTCCACTGGCTTTAAAGGGGAAAATAAAAAATCTGCATTGGGTTTAGGGTAAGCAATTACTGAAATTGTAGAAGTGTTAAGGCAACCGTCATTATCTTTAAAACTTGAGCCTATAGTGTAATTTCCCGCTGTGGTTATACAATAGTTTATATTATTACCTAAAAATAGTTGGCCGTTTACACTTAAAGTTGTGCTAAGAACAGGGGCTCCATTAGTATTTACCGAGAGCGTTGAACAAAACGGAACACATCTATCAGTATCACTTATTGTTATTGTGCCACCAGATGTTCCAAAAATAGTAACAGATAATGTGGTTGAGGCAGAGCAGCCAAAGTTGCTTGCTGTTAAAGTATATATGCCGCTTGAAACATTAGAAACATTAATAATTGAAGGGTTTTGTAATGTGCTCGAAAAACCGTTCGGGCCGGTAAACAAATAAGTTATCCCACCACCACCATATAGGTTTAAAGTACTGCCTGCGCAAACCGGGGCATTTGAAGAGATGGTTGGAGTAGGCAAGGGCGAGACTGATACGTTAGCTACGGCAGTATTTGTACATCCTTGAATACTTGTAACTGTTAAATTATAGGTGCCTGATAAATTAAAACTTGCATTTCCCAAGTTTACAGTTTGTGCGGCAGAGCTAAAAGAGTTAGGCCCACTCCATAAAAAAGAAGCACCAGGAGAATTTGCGAATAAATTAACAGGTTGATTGATGCAAACCAAAACATTTGAAACGCTTACAGTTGGTGTTGGTGAAACTGTAATTGACTGAGAAACGGTGGAAGCTGTGCAGCCATTTGCTGAAGCTACTGTTAGCGTATAGTTTCCATTATTATTTATTGTCGCAGGATTGATTGATGGATTTTGGATATTGGAAGTAAAAGAAGAAGGTCCGCTCCAAACATATGAAACGCCGCCACTACCTGACAAATTTAAATCCTGACCTTCACATAATTGATTATTGTTTAAGGTAATGTTTGGAGATGGCGCAGGATTGATAGTTACACTTAGTGTTGTAGTTGCTGAGCAGGTAGAATTGTTTGCTGTTAATGTGTAAATGCCGGATGCTGCAGAGGTTATATTTGTGACAGTTGGATTTTGCGCTGCACTTGAAAATCCATTTGGTCCGTCAACAGTGTAAGTTGTAGCGCCTGTTGTTGTAAAATTTAGGGAGGATCCAGGGCAAAGAGGCGCGTTAGATAAAAGAACAGGTGTTGGCGTTGCTGTAACGGAAACGTTGGCAGATGTTGAAGCGGTGCAGCCAAGTGAATTTGTTACAACTAAACTATATGTGCCGGCATTATTTACAGTTGCATTTGAAATAGTAAAAGTTTGAGACGATGAGCTAAAGCTGTTTGGCCCAGACCAAACGTAAGATGTAGCCGTGGTAACCGAAGGATTTAAAATTATCGATTGACCAGTGCAAATAGATGATCCGGAAAGATTAATTGTTGGGGATGGATTAATGCTAACTAAGGTAGTTGCTGAGCCAGGAGCCAAACAATTCCCGAAATTAATTTGCACTGAATAGATCCCTGAACCGGCTTGGGTAGCATTTGTGATACTATATGTTTGCGAAGTGGATGTGGCAGAGTTAGGCCCTGTCCATGTATACGATACAGCGGTAGCTGTTGTTGTAAGAATTAGTGTTGATCCGACACAAAGCGGACCGTTATTAGAAGCAGAAAAAGTTGAAGAAGATAGGGGTAAAAAAGAAACAAAGTTTGTAGTCACAGGACCTGTTTGCCCTGTTGCTCCTTGTGTTGCGCCATTCGAAGTCATTTCTCCAGCTACCGCATTGGAAAGAGAAGTGCCGTTCAAACCGCCATTAACATTAGGAATTATTGCTCCAGTTGATATAGCAACAAATCCGCCACCGCCACCACCACCCGGTCCTTCACTTTCGTTTGGGTTACTTGGTGAAACTGGAAAAAGTTGGTTACCTCCATTTCCCCCATTGGCATTAACAATTTGGGATGCTACAATAGCTCCAGTTTTTAAAATAATACTTCCTCCGGCTCCGGCACCAGCAGATCCATCGCAGCTGCAACCTGTTGAATTTCCTGCGGTATTTCCGATAGATGATAAATTTCCAATTCCTGTTATTCCGGTAGTTGCAATCAAATAAACAATACCTCCGCCATTTGCACCGGCAGTTGTCGCGTTATTGTCTGCGTGCGGGGCACCGCCACCACCGCCAAAATAAATTCGGGTTTCTGAATTTATATTTGTTAATGGACGTCCGCCAACCCCACCAACTTCTCTTCTTGTATCACCTACCCAAGCCGGATTTCCTGGACCTTGTATAGTGGCATTTGCGTTCGCATCTCCATAGGAATAACCACCATGTCCACCGCCTGAAGAGTTTGTTAACGAGTTGCCATTAGCAAAATAACCCGCAGATAAAGCCCATGATCCAATAAGATTGCTTCCGTTAACTATCATTACTCCTTGTCCTGTCCAAAGGTTAGAATTAAAGCCGTTTCCACCGCCACCACCACCGGCATTGTGTCCATTACCCCCACCACCAGCATTTGCGGGCGCACCTAAACAATATCTACCTCCGTTAACATCATAATCTGTTTGATACCCAAAAATACTTTCGCCTTTTTCTCCGCCTTGATTATTCATTGTAGACCGGATCGCGGTATTTCCTAAGTTAAGGCCTCCGCTGTAAAATATGGCCCCACCCCGAAAACCCGACCCTGATGATGAAATAGTTCCGTTATTAATAATATTTGAGGCGTGTATCACAACTAATCCGCCAAAACGATATGGTGTGGCAGCAATTGAAGTGTCTTTCCAATTCTTGGGTATTATACTTGCTCCTAAATTAACGGTTAGAGTTGTATATTGCGGTACTTTAATAAGCTGCACTCTTCCGGCAACAGCATATGAATTTGTAAATGTAGTTTGAGTTGTAACTGTATTTCCATTTACACTTTGCACATATTTAAATTCGTATAAACCTGCACTATTATAAGCGGTAATATTACCGTAAGAGTTGGTGTTAGTAATGTCCATATTGGCTCCTTGAGCTTGATAGATCATTATTAGATCGCCAGGACATAAAGAAAACAAGGAGGCATTTGCCATTGTTAGCGTGTTACTGCCAGGAGTAATATTTGTTGAAACAGGAATATATTTGTTAAGTATTTGGTTTGGTAAATTAACAGATAGGGCGCCGTCTTTTCCAGGCTGTGCAACTGAATAAAAAGAGAATAAAAAAAATAAAAAAATAAAAAAAAACTTTTGCATAATAAACGTTTTAAACAAGCATTATCTCACATTGAGAGTTTTACTTATTTCCGAAACCTAATTAGTAAAGATAATAAATTCAATCGTAAAGTTTTTAATTAAACGGTATTTTTAGGTTTTCTTTTATAACTGGCAGTGTTTATTGATTAGTTGAAAAAAACTGAATGAGTATAATATATTGTTTGCTTTTCCGAATGACCAGCATTTCTTTAAAAATTGGTATTTTTAGGGCGTGATAAAGTTGTCAGTTGTTATAATTACCTTTAATGAAGAGAAGAATATAGAGCGTTGTTTGCTCTCTGTTAAAGGGATTGCGGACGAAATTGTGGTTTTAGACTCCTTTAGTAAGGATAAAACTCAGTCAATTTGCGAAAAACACGGGGTTAAATTCTTTCAACATGCTTTTGACGGTCATATTCAGCAAAAAAACAGAGCTATTACCTATGCTTCAAACCCGCATGTATTATCATTAGACGCTGACGAGGCCTTAGACGAAACCCTTACTGCTTCCATTTTAGAAATAAAGAAGAATTTTTCGAAACATGGCTATTACATGAACCGTTTAACCAATTATTGCGGGCATTGGGTTAAACATTGCGGCTGGTATCCCGACACTAAATTACGCCTATGGGACAGATATAAGGGGCATTGGACAGGGGTTAACCCGCACTATAAATATGAATTATTTGCAGGAGATAAAAACACCGGACATTTAAAAGGAGATATTTTGCATTACAGTTATTATTCTGTAGAAGATCATTACAAACAAGTAGAATACTTTACAAACATAGCCTCTAAAGCCTATTTTGAAAAT
>JBEIEI010000160.1:0-6603 GCA_040382975.1 Flavobacteriales bacterium | reverse complement strand
CTTAACCATGTTTAATACACGGTCTTGCTTTTCAATTTTACCTTGAGGTAATAAAGACAACTGTGATACCTTGGCGCTTACAAATAACATAGCGCTTGAGTTTTTACAAGCTGCAACACAAGCGCCGCAACCAATACAAGCTGCTGCGTTAAAAGCAGTATCAGCATCATCTTTTGGAATTAAAATATTATTGGCATCTTTTGCGTTACCGGTATTTACAGAAACGAATCCGCCCGCTGCCATAATTCTATCAAAAGAAGAACGGTCAACCGCCAAGTCTTTAATTACCGGAAAAGCAGCGCCTCTCCACGGTTCAACAACAATTGTATCGCCGTTATTAAAGCTACGCATGTGTAACTGGCAAGTTGTAACCCCACCTTTTGGTCCGTGTGGACGGCCATTGATGTACATACTACACATGCCGCAAATACCTTCGCGGCAATCGTGATCAAATGCAATTGGCTCTTTACCTTCAGTGATCAATTGTTCGTTAAGAACGTCGAACATTTCTAAAAAAGACATGTCGGGCGAAATTCCTTTTACATTATAGGTTTCAAAAGTCCCTTTACTGTCTTTATTTTTTTGCTTCCAAACCTTTAAGGTTAGATTCATGTTTCCGTGACTCATATCTTTATTTATTTATAGCTTCTTGCAGCAATTTTAATGTTCTCGTAATTTAATTCTTCTTTATGTAATTCAAATTTGCTTTCTCCTTTGTATTCCCAAGCAGCAACATAAGCAAAGTTTTGGTCATCACGTAGCGCTTCGCCTTCTTCTGTTTGAAACTCTTCGCGGAAGTGACCGCCACAACTTTCATCTCTGTTAAGGGCATCAACACACATCAATTCACCTAGTTCAATAAAATCGGCAACTCTACCGGCCTTTTCTAATTCAGAATTAAACTCATTAGCTTCGCCTGGGACACGAACATCACTCCAAAATTCTTTTTTAA
The DNA here is from genome assembly GCA_040382975.1 of Flavobacteriales bacterium. Taxonomy (GTDB): domain Bacteria; phylum Bacteroidota; class Bacteroidia; order B-17B0; family Aurantibacillaceae; genus Aurantibacillus. Next base: position 5,651 of record JBEIEI010000160.1, on the reverse strand, counting down.
GTTTTTGGATTTCTGAAATTGCCCATTGTAAACCTTCTTTATTACGCGCCATTCCGCACTTTTCCCACATAATTTTTCCTAAACGTTTATGGAAATGGTCAACTGTTTTTGTGCCCTTTATGTTTAACAAAGTATCAATTCTGTCTTGAACTTCTTTTTCTGCTTTTACGAAAGCCTCATTATCTGTTGGGATTGCTTTAGTACGAATTTCTTCAGATAAATAATCTCCTATAGTATAAGGAATTACAAAATAACCATCGGCTAAACCTTGCATTAATGCAGAAGCGCCTAAGCGGTTAGCGCCATGGTCAGAGAAGTTTGCCTCACCTAATGCATACAAGCCCTCAACCGTTGTCATTAAATTATAATCCACCCAAAGTCCGCCCATTGTGTAGTGAACTGCGGGATAAATGCGCATTGGCATCTCATAAGGGTTTTCGTCGGTAATTTGTTTGTACATGTCAAACAGGTTACCGTATTTTTCTTTTACAACTTCTTTCCCTAGGCGCATAATTTCTGCTTTGCTTGGGTTTTGAAGATTCAATTTTGTAGCTTCAATTTTACCGTAACGCTCTGTGTTTGCGGCAAAATCAAGATACACGGCCATTTTAGAAGCTCCTACTCCATAACCTGCATCGCAACGCTCTTTAGCAGCACGACTTGCAACGTCGCGCGGAACTAGGTTACCAAAGGCAGGGTAACGGCGCTCTAAATAATAATCTCTTTCTTCTTCAGGAATATCAACAGCTTTACGCGTATCATCTTTCTTTTTTGGAACCCAAATACGTCCGTCATTACGTAACGATTCTGACATTAAGGTTAATTTTGATTGGTGATCTCCCGAAACAGGGATACAAGTTGGGTGAATTTGTGTATAACAAGGGTTTCCGAAGAACGCTCCTTTTTTATGTGCTTTCCATGCAGCTGTAACATTACAACCCATGGCATTAGTAGATAAATAAAACACGTTACCATAACCGCCAGTACATAATAATACAGCGTGACCAAAGTGACGCTCTAGTTTTCCGGTAACAAGATCGCGTGCAATAATTCCACGTGCCTTACCATCAATATTAACAACGTCCATCATTTCATGACGTGCCAATAACTGCACGGCACCCATTCCAACCTGACGTTGTAATGCACTATAAGCCCCTAATAATAACTGTTGTCCGGTTTGTCCGGCCGCATAAAATGTACGTTGTACTTGTGTTCCACCAAACGAACGGTTACTTAACGTTCCGCCATACTCACGAGCAAAAGGAACCCCTTGAGCTACACATTGGTCAATAATACCACTGCTAACTTCGGCAAGGCGGTGTACGTTAGCTTCACGCGAACGATAATCTCCTCCTTTAATAGTATCGTAAAATAAACGGTAAACACTGTCGCCATCATTTTGATAATTTTTTGCAGCATTAATGCCTCCTTGAGCCGCAATACTGTGGGCGCGGCGCGGTGAATCTTGATAACAAAAAACCTTTACCTTATACCCCATTTCTGCTAATGAAGCCGCGGCAGATGAACCGGCAAGACCGGAACCAACAACAATAACTTCTAATGAACGTTTGTTAGACGGGTTTACTAAGTGAACGGTTGAACGGTATTTTGTCCATTTATTTTCGATCGTTCCTTCTGGAATTTTTGCATTTAATTTTGATGAAGTGGCCATATTTTAAAAAATATTGAATGTTAAATTATAAATGTTTTTATTTTATCAACCCTAAATGCATTGTAATTGGCATGGCAGCAAACAAAGCGCAAACAATAATTGAAAACCAAATTCCCGCCTTTTTAATGATTGGCGTATATTTTTTATGATTTATTCCTAGAGATTGGAAAGCAGATTGAAACCCATGCAACAGGTGATATAACAAACCGATAACCCCAACTAAATAAATTACAACAATATACCATTCAGCAAAAACTTCTTTCATGTTGTTAAAAGTATTATGCTCTGTATGACTAAAAACGGCCACTTTAGTGGGTAACCAAAAATTAGCTAAATGCACAACTAAAAACAATAGTAACAAAGAACCCAAAAGGCCCATTGAACGAGAATACCAGCTGCTGTTAGCAGATCCGTTTACCACTTGATAAGCAACCGGACGAGCTTTTTTATTCTCTAATGTTAACACCAAAGCCTGAACGATGTGCAAAATTAAACCGGCAAACAATCCTATTTCAACAATTCGAATAACCGGATTGTGTGCCATAAAATTTGCTCCTGCGTTGAACGTTACACCGCCATCGTTTAAGAATATTGCACTGTTCAAACTTACATGAACTATCAAAAAAGAAATTAGGAACAAACCCGTTATCCCCATTATAAATTTTTTTCCGATAGAGGACGATAAAAACCCTGATTTTTTACTCATAATAGTATATACTTACAGCTTTGAAAATTACTTGGCAAATGTATTAAGCAAAACAGTTAGAATCAAGTTTAGTTTAAATGTTTTTAACCTCTTAGTTTTTAGTTTAACCCTCAAGTCGCTCATTAATAGCTACAAACACAAAAGCGCCTTATTTAGAATTGTTTTAAATATTGGGTTTTTCGCTTATACTCTAAAGCCTAGCACGGTAACGTCGTCTACTTGACCTAAAGTTCCTTTCCAATCGTTAAAATTCTCCTTAACAATTTTACCTTGCTCGAAAGTTGGTAGGTGGGCGATCTCTAAAAACAAGGTTTGCATGTTTTTCTTCATCATCTTTTTCCCTTTTCCACCACCAAACTGATCGGCATAACCATCAGAACCCATGTATACCATATCGTTTTTTTCAACTTGTATTATTTGCTGCGTAAATTTGAATTTAGATTCAAACGCCGATTTTCCGAGTCCCATTTTATCGGGTTTTAATTCAATAAATTGTTTGTTCCTGATTATATAAACGGAATTGTTAGCGGCACTATAATGCAATTCCATTTTTGATGGATAATACATGCATATAGAAATATCCATTCCATCGTACGCTGTTTTTTCTGAAACATTTTGTTTTAATGAAAAATACAGTTCTTTATTTACAGCCTCTAGTATTTTTGCAGGTTCGGTTAATTGTTGTTCTCTTACTACTTTGTTTAATAGATTATTTGCAACCATGCTCATTATCGCCCCCGGAACACCATGCCCGGTGCAATCTACAACTGCTACCAAAACAAAATCATATCCTTTTTCAATAAAATAAAAATCGCCACTTACAATATCTTTGGGTTCAAAAAATAAAAAAGATGATGGTAGGGCTTGTTTAAATTCTTCTTCGGCGGGTAATAAAATTTGTTGTAAACGTTGTGCGTAATTAATGCTGTCAATAATGTCTTTATTTTTTTCTTCAATGATGGCGTGTTGTTCTTCTACTTTATTGTTTTTAGCATTTAATTCTGCATTTATTCGTTTGTTTTCTTTTAAACTTTTTAAGATAAAAAAAACAAAAATTACGATCAATAACACCAAAGCTAAAAGCCCGTAATTCATAAACTTCTGGCGTTTAATTTCGAGATCCTTAATGGCTTGATTTTTTGTTAATAATTCGAGGTCCTTTTTTCTGTTTTGGTTAGAAATATCATTTTCCATTTTAGTAATTTTTTCAGATAGGTCGGAAGAAAAAACAGAGTCGTTAAGTTTAAATTTTTTCTCGCTTAAATCAACTGCCTCTTTATAATTACCAACTGAACTTAAATAATAAATTTTTAATGACAGAAGATCTAATTGGTTTTTTGCATCGTTACTTTTTGAGAAATTTTGAACCGCAAGGTTATAGTATTTTTCTGCCAGGTCTTTTTTACCCCATTGCGTGTATAAAAAAGTAAGTTTTTCGTATGTAGCATATAAATCTTCGGCATTATATACTTGGCTCGTGACGCGCAAGCGCTTCAAATAATACTCTTCCGCTTTAGAATAGTTTTTATCGTTCTTATAGAGTCCTGCAACTATATCATATAAATTAAAAACCGTATTGTTTTTTAACCCTGTGAGATCAACCAGTTTTATTGTATACAACCCGAGTTCTTTTGCTTCTTCAAAACTTTTAAGTTCCTTTAGCGCGGTACATTTATTTACGTTGTTTTTAATTATCCCGGCCGTGTCTTTGAGCAATCTGTAAATAGAATCGCTGCTGTTGTAATAATCAATGGCCCGCTGTGAGTTTTTTAAATTCCTATAAACAATGCCAATATTCATGTAAATTGTAGCATAACGACTTCTGTCTTTTTCTTTATCCAAGGGCTCTATAGCGGCATAATAATATTCAAGCGCTTTTGTAAAATTGTTCCTGTTTTTTTCTAAAACACCCAAACCGTTATACGCTAAAGAAATTCCTTTTCTGTCGTTTAACGTTTTGTACAACTTAAGCCCGGCAAACTGGTACTTTTCACAGGAGTCATACTCTTTAAGGTTTTTATGGGCGGTGCCAATTAAGCATAAAATAGCCGCATATTGTTTTTCAGCCCGTTTTGTTTTTGGTTTAAGTTCGAGTGCCGACTTCTTATACTTAATAATTAGATTTTCGTTTTCGCCGGCAAGTCCTTTAAAATACTCTTCGTAAAGTTTTATTTTGGTACTGTCTTGTTTTTCTAAAGAAACATTGCGCAGCACTGTTTCGGTTACCTCCTTTTGAGAAAAGGTATTTATAGAAAAGCAAAGTATAAATATCGCTAATGCTAAACTTCTTAGGGGGTAATTATTTTTTATATCTTTAATGGAATATAAATTTACAAAAAACTTAAGGATATGTAAAATCGAAAGTATGCAACACTTCCCATTTTTTTTCTAGTTTGAGTAAACAAAAACTGTTGCAATTAAAAATACCGTTTAATTTTTTGGTTTTAAAATCGGTTACAAGCTCATAAAATTTTGGCTTTTTTAAGTCTCTCGAGGCTACGGTAATGTGTGGATGAAAGCCTCGCAAATCGTTAACTTCATTAAATAACTTCAGTTCGGTCTTGGCGAAATTTTTTAGACTATTATGTAGCAGAATTAATTCTTTTGAAGGCAAAACATCAACATAAATAACCCTTGGTTCAAAAAAAGAAAAATTATTTAGCTCGATTTGTAATTCGCCAGAAAACTTAAACGTGTTTAGCTTTTCAATAAGCGTGTTTTCTTTTTCCTCCTTCCACTCAAAAGGCCTATGAAGCGTAATGTGAGCAGGACTTCGTAGTGCGCCTTTTAAACTATGCGTTAAATAAAGCTCGTGCTTTATTTTTTCGGCCTCTTCAAATACCGGAGGCGGCAAAACAATGGCAATAAAATATTTTTTATACACCTTGTAAAGATACAATGCTTTTTAATAAAATTACTCATTTAAAAAACCAAGGAGAGCATAACGAAAACACTCTAAAAACATTCACCTATAGTAAAATATAATCCTCTGTTTCTGATATCAGCAAAACCATAATCAACACGAATATTTAATTTTTCTTTTGGCAATATAGATAGCCTTATTCCTGCGCCATAACTAGATTTAATGCTGTTTGCTGTAATGTCTTTTGCTACTTTATAAACACAACCCAAACCGCCAAAAACGCAAACTCCAAAACGTTTATAAATAGGTATTCTATATTCTCCAATAAAACTTGTCATTTTATCATCTCTATATCTTCCTTGGTAAAAACCCCTTAAATTATTTGCCCCGCCTAACATTGCTAATTCTCT
>JBEIEI010000159.1:0-6721 GCA_040382975.1 Flavobacteriales bacterium | reverse complement strand
ATTTTTTTATCAGCAACCGGCGACTTGATTAAAGGCGACAATTTTTACGAAAACAAGTATGTAGATAGCTACCATTATTTTTATTCTGTTCTGTTTGCGCTTATTTTAAAGCCTTTATACTATTTACCTTTTTTTTGGATAAAATTTTGTTGGTTGGTGTTTAATACCATTTTATATTTTCATCTCTTTCGATTATTAACTAAACACCCTTTAATACAAACGTTAACAGAAAAACAAAAATCTATTTTTATTTTACTGGCATTTATTTTTTCGTTGCGATTTTTTTTAGGTAATCTACATAATTCTCAAATAACCATTTTAATTTTGTGGACTTGTGTTTATGGTCTTTATTTAATTATTAATAACAAACCTATTTCCGGAGCTGCCATATTAGCCATAGGCATAAACATTAAACTGTTACCAATTGTATTTTTACCATACCTGATCTATCGTGGTTATTTTAAAGCTTTTGCGTTTACAGTGTTATTCTACTTTATTTATTTGTTCTCGCCTTCTTTGTTTATTGGCCACAATTATAATCTCTCGTTAATTAAAACATGGTTATCTCTCATTAACCCAATTAACCAAATACATGTTTTAGATGTTGAAGAAAGAAGTTTCCATGGTCTTTCTACACTATTATCAACCTTACTTGTAAAAGATGTGCCCGATGTTTACGCCCTGCCGTATAAAAGAAATTTCGCAGATGTGGCTATTCCAACATTATCGCAAGTTTTATTAGCAGTTCGTTTAATACTTGTTTCGTTTACTTTGTATTTTTTAAAATGGAAACCGTTTATTAAAGCGAAAACAAATTGGCAGCATTGTTTAGAGATATGTTATATCCTTTTATTGATCCCACTGATCTTTCCGCACCAGCAACATTATGCCTTTTTGTTCGCGGTACCGGCTTTTACTATCTGTTTGCTTTATTTTATTTCGAATTACTATTCACTTTCAAAAAACAGTAAACGCTATCTTTATTTTTTCTTGTCGATAATTTATTTATTGGCGAATTTAAAATTATTACTAGGCACGTTTAATGATTATTACGATCATTATAAAATACTAACGTATGGCGCTTTGTTGCTTATTCCCATATTGGCTTGGGTAAATTCTAAAATAAAAACTATTCAGCAATAAAAACTCGCCTCCTTAAGAGGAAATTGCTTTGATCATAAATTCTTTAGTAGCGAAACATGGCCATAATGCACCTCGTCTTTTTCGGTAACCACATTTTTAAATGTAATGCGCCAAACATAAACATCCTGCTTACACTCTTTCCCCTTATAAAAACCATTCCAGCCTTGCTTAGGATTATTTGTTTTAAATATTTTCTCTCCCCATCTATCAAAGATCTCAAACTCATAATTAATTACACCAATGGCTATCGGCATAAAATAATCGTTCAACAAATTTTCATCAGGAGTAAAAGCATTAGGTATCCAAAATCGATATTCGGGTAAGATCTTTACAAGCTGAGAGATGGTATCGCTGCAACCAAAAGCATTTGTAACGGTTTGTTTAATTATATAATTTCCATATTCTTGATAGGTATGTTTTTCGTAAGGAAATAAAGAACCGCTGCCGTCGCCAAATAAATAGCTCCAACTTATCACATCCCAAGAAGCCAAATTGTTGATGGTAATTTCAGGGTCAAAAATGGATGTGACCTGAGGAGAAAAGGTAAAACCTGCAAGCGGAGAAGGATTTACAGTAATATTCTTTACCGCAACAATACTAGTATCTACACAAATACTGTTAGTTGAAGCTGTTAAGGTTGCACCATAAACACCGGGTGGTGTAAAAATCTGCAACGGTTCATAAGCAGTAGATGTATTACCATTACTAAACTGCCAAAAATAGGTCATAGGCAAATCCCCATTGCTACCATTACTAAAAGCAACGGTTGCAGGATCGCAAAGGCTAGTTGGCAAGTTATTTATTTTTGCTTTCGGTCTTCCTAACACCCTAACACTATCAATAAAGGAGTCTATACAGGAAAGTTGTTTTGAAATGAGTTTAACAAAATATTTTCCAGGACTGCCATAAACAATATTGGTTGGCGTTTGAACTACAGATGTACTAGGAGTTGCTGCGGCTGAAAAATTCCAACTAAAAGTTGCTTGCGGCAGGTATACGCCAGTGGCACTAAAACTAAACGCATTTCCTTTTAAACATTGTTTTTGATTTGGTGGAAAATTTATTTTTAAAGGCGGGTAAACATAAAATATTTTTTTTGAAGTGTCTGCGCAAGGCTTGCCAGGATTAGCAATTAAAGTAACAAGGTAAGATCCGGTATCGGGGTATGTGTAATTTGGATTTACAAGATTAGAGGTGTCTGCTGTTGAAGTTGGATCTCCAAAATTCCATGAAAATGTAGTGCCGCCAACGCTTTGATTTACAAAATTAATTGAATTCCCTTCGCATTTTGAAGCTTGATTTTGAACTAAACTAATTACTGTTACACTACAAGTAACAACATTTATTTGAAAATCACGATAATGCGTATCAATTAATTGATTGCCTCTAAACTCCTGCACACAAATACCAAATACCCATTGCCCATTCATAGTTGGAGTTCCAACTAAAACACCTGTTGTTGGATTAATTGAAAATGCAGGATTACTAGCAATTGGATAAGCTGATGTATATGGAGAAGAAAAAATAATAGGAGAATATGGAGGAGGAGGCGCGGCAGTTGGACATTGTGCTGGCGGAGAAGGACAACTACTGCCTGTGCTCGGTGCGCCGGTATTTAAGGACGGGCAGCACCCATCAAGGCCTTGAAAAGGAGAACATATTGAATACACTAACTGATCGCCATCAGGATCAGTAGCAGAATGGTTAAAAGTAAATTTTAATCCATTGCAAACAAAAATAGGCGGAAGATTAGAAAACCGGGGAGAATTATTTACTGCAACAATTTCCGGGCCCGGGATGTGGGTATAATAAGTTGAGCCAACTAAGCCGGGAGTTACAATATTTAAAATTGTACCATTCCTGCAACATCTTTGGTAAACAACATAATATCCGCCGGCTTTAGGAGGAAGACTGAGTGTATACGTGTATAAACCTTGTTCAACACAAACCGTGTTTGGTGTAATAATACAAGGGTTATTAATTGCGGGAGGTACAACGGTAATAATTGGAGCTCCAATATCAAACACACCAATTTCATTCTGCGCATTATCGTAAACAGTTATGTAAGCAGTGGCGGCGTTAATACTCGCCCCATCAAAAGGCGCTAGTCCATTAATACAATCTCTATAAACTTTTAAAGTAATACGGTAATTTCCACCTCCAAGATTATCATAAACCATCTCTCCGCCAACAATATGTGTGGCAGATGCTTTTATTGATAAAAGACAAATAAGTATAAAAAAAAACCTTCTCAATTAATTACAAAAATCAAGCTTTAAATTACTAAAAATAAGCTGATAATTAAAACACTATTGTAACTGGATTGTTTTTATTGTTAAATGGTAAATTAACCTTTCGTTTTTAGGGCTTTTTTTGCATATTTTTGTAAGTATATGTTAAAACCTGTTTTTCTATTTTTTCTTGCACTACTTGCAAATACTGCTTCTGCGCAATTGTTGGTTTCCAGAGATACAATTACCGTGCGCGAAAATGGTTATGTTTTAAAAATGCCATGGGCCAATGGTATAAATTATTCTAACGTCTCAAACATCGATCTAAATTATGATGGAAAAAAAGATTTAGTCGTTTTTGATAAAATAAATCAATTTTCGGTTGGGCGTTTTCGTTGTTTTATAAACACTGGTCCCGCAGGGCAAATAAAATATACAGCCGCCCCGGAATTAAGTTACAATTTTCCTTCAACAGCAAATTGGGGCGTGTGCTTGGATTATAATTGTGATGGTAAAGAAGATCTTTTATGTTCTGTTAACGGAGGGATAAAAGTTTATAAAAATATTAGTACGTTTACGCTTGGGATAAATTTTGCTTTAGAAAAAGCAATAATCTACTCAGATTTTAATCCATTAGGCCCTGCGCAAGTTGTGCCGCTTTACGCCAGCACAATTGGTGTGCCGGGTTTTGCAGATATTGATGGTGATGGCGATATTGATATTCTTACATTTAGCCCTGGCGGGTTTTACATTGAGTATCACAAAAATATGAGTGTAGAAAAAGGTTATAATTGTGATAGTTTAGTGTATCAATTGCAAGACGCTTGTTGGGGCAAAGTAACAGAACAAAGTTGCTTGGTTGCTATGAATCAATGTCCGTTAAAACCAATTAAAGATCAGTTCTTTCCTCCTACTGGCAAACAAGATAGACATGCCGGTTCCTGCTTAATGTGCCTTGATGCAAATGGGGATAATTTGCAGGATCTGGTTATGGGCGATATTGCCTGTAATACTGTTCAGTTTGCATCAAACACAGGCTCAATAACTAACGCTGTAATTTCTGATACAACAAAACTATACCCCAACTATCCAAACAAAAGCAGCACCCTTCAAATAAAAATGAATAATTTTCCATGTACTTATTATGTAGATTGTGATGGCGACGGAAAAAAAGATCTTGTGGCAACCCCCAATGCGTTTGGCAGCGAAAACACTTCAAGTGTTTGGTATTATAAAAATGCCAGCTTAACAAACACAGTAAATTTTCAATTTGTGAAAAAGAATTTTTTACAAGATGAAATGATAGAAGTTGGACAAAACTCTTTTCCTGTAATTTTTGATCATAATGCCGACGGAAAAAAAGATCTATTAATTGGCACTTATGGTTATTATAACACAACCAATTTAAAAGCACAACTTGCATTGTATGAAAATGTTGGCACTCTATCACAGCCGTCCTTTTCATTAATAACCAGAGATTATGCTGCTGTTAGCACCAAAAGTTTAAACAATGTTATGCCAACAGTTGGCGACATTGATAATGATGGTGATGTAGATATCTGCATTGGAACATCCAGCGGACAAATTCATTGGTTAGTAAATACCGCAGGCAGTGGTAACGTTTGTAACTTCAGCTTATTTCTAGCAAACTCCTTTTCATTTACAACACTTTCGGCCGCAGCTGCCCCACAATTGTTTGATATTGATAAAGACGGAAAACTGGATCTCATGATAGGTACAAAGAATGGAAGGATCGCCTACTATAAAAACACAGGTACATTAAGCGCTCCGGCTTATAGTTTAATTACCAATTTTTTTGGCGGCGTAGATGTTAAAGGCGATATTAATTTATATGGCATTGATGGATATGCTACACCCTACTTTTTTAACGAAGGGGTAAACACTAAATTATTAGTTGGCAACATTAGTGGCACCTTAGCCTATTATGATGTACCCGCAATAATAACTAATTCCTGCAACCTTATTACTTCAAATGCAAATAATTTAAATGAAGGAGGGCAATCTACCGTTTGTTTTGAAGATGTGAATAATGATGGAAAACGCGATCTGTTTTTTGGCAATGGCTCTGGCGGTTTAAGCTTTTTTTCTTCACTTAGCCCTTTTGTAGGAATAATTGAAAGCGATCAAATTAAACTATCAGAACATATAAGCTTATACCCTAATCCAACAGACGACCAAATAAATATTCGTATTAACGCATTAGAATTTGAAACAGGTAAATTGATGTTGTTTAATACACTTGGTAAACAAGTTTTAGAATTAGATATAAATTCTAACTCTCAAACATTTTTATTGAATACTATCAGCAAAGGAATTTACTTTGCTAAAATAAGTTTAACCCACCATTCACAAACAAATAGCATTGCTAAAAAAATAATCGTTAATTAATGCAGCAATACTTTAAATATCTATTTTACTTTTTTTTTCCGCTACTTATTTCTTGTAAAAAAGATGTTGGTTATGCCAATTATGGCGATTACCCAAAAGATATTGGTCGCATTGTTTCTAAAAATTGTGCTGTGTCGGGCTGCCATAACGGCAAGAGTTTTGAGGCGGCAAGCGATTATAATTTAGAGTCGTGGCAGGCAATGTTTTCAGGAAGCGGAAGCGGCTCGCCTGTAATTCCATACAGCAGCAAGTTTTCATCGTTATGTTATTATATCAATACTTATCCTGAGTTAGGCTTAGAAAACAAACCAACAATGCCTCTTAATAAAAAAGAGTTATCATTTGAGGAAGTAAAATTAATTAAAGATTGGATAGATGTTGGAGCGCCTGATATTAAAGGCAATGTTATGTGGGCAAATGACCCGTTTCGCAAAAAATTATATGCCGTTAATCAAGGCTGTGATGTTGTTACGGTTTTTGACAGCGAATCTCAATTACCTATGCGTTATATTGAAGTTGGGAATAAAACAAGTGCCGACACTCCTCATCATGTTCGTGTTTCGCCTGATGGAAAATACTGGTATGTGATTTTTATAAACAACAACATCATGCAAAAATTTCGCTGCAGCGATGATAGTTATGTAGGCGATATTCCGCTAACCCCACTAGCGGCAGGAAATGGTTCAGACAACGCAATGGACTGGAATACCTTTGTTATTTCTAAAGACAGCAAACGCGCTTATTGCGTTTCGTGGACGGCAAGCGGCAAGGTGGCAGCCGTTGACTTAGAAAACAGAAAACTTAGGCATTTTTTAGGTGGTCAATATTACCCGCATGGCATTGTGTTAAATCCGGCAAATGATGCGGTATATGTTGCTGCTCAAACCGGTAACTTTATAACTCAAATAGATACCGGTTTTACGAGCGCCAATCCAATT
>JBEIEI010000158.1:0-6731 GCA_040382975.1 Flavobacteriales bacterium | reverse complement strand
GATATTGAACGTTTTTCTTTCAATACTTCCGTAAGTAATTTTATGATCTGCGTAAATGAATTAGGCGATCTTAAATGTAACAAGCGTGCCATTTTAGAGCCTTTATTAATTTGTTTATCACCTTACGCACCACACATTACCGAAGAACTTTGGAGTTTATTAGGACACAAAGAAAGTATTGCCTTTGCAACTTTCCCTTTACACAACGAGGAGTATTTGGTGGACGATAGTTTTACTTATCCAATTTCGTTTAATGGTAAAATGCGTTTAAACATTGAACTTCCGGCAACATTAACTGTTCAGGAAATTGAAAAAGAAGTGATGAGCAGAGAGGATGTACAAAAATATTTAGAAGGAAAAACGCCTAAAAAAATTATTATTGTACCTAAGAAGATCGTGAATATTGTAATTTAGCCACTAATTACACGAATTAACACTAAACTATCTGCCTAAACCTTAATAAAAAGTATTTGTGAAAATTAGTGTAATTCGTGGCAAAAAAATAAGCCGCTAATTTCACGAATTAATACTAAACTATATTTTTAAAAAAAGTGCGATATTATATCACAAAAAAAGCGGTTCAAATTGAACCGCATTTTTTTATTAATTTATTTACCCCTAAAAAAATTAATCTACATTGTCATGTAAAAAAGAATTATTCGGGCGGATCTCGATCTTTTTATCATCGCTTTCGCCTAAAGTAAATCTCGAAACACTCGACTCAGTACTTGGTGTTTTTTGCTCTAAACTAATATTCTTACGTTCAAAAGCTGTTTGTTTTTCTAAAGCAGCTAAACCTTCAGGGCTTTTCATTTTAAGCGTGATCTCTTTTAGTTTGCGGATACGTTCTTGAGCTAATTTAATTTGCTCTTCTCTGCTAACTACATCTTGCTCAAATGTTGGCTCATCGGTAATTTGATTTGAAACCGTTTTTGTTTCTTCAGAAACAACATCGTTAAAAGTAAACTCAGTAATTACAGTTTTAGTTTCTTCAATAGATGAAGTCACAGTATAATCAGTATCATTTTGAGTTTCTTCAGTAGCACTAATAATATTTATTTCTTTAGTGGTCTCTTGCGTTTCTTCCTTAATAAAAACAAAAGGTTCTACTTTTTGGATCTCGTCAATAATAGTTGTTTGAACAACTTCAGCAACAGGCGTTTCAATTACTTTCTCATCTAAATTCACAACCTTACGATCTTTAAATGACATAGCTTCAAAACCTGTAGTTTGTTTTGATTTAAAACCGGTAGCAATAATTGTTACGCTTACATTATCACCTAAAGAGGCATCAGTACCGTAACCTGTAATTAATTCAGCAGTACCACCTGCAGCTTCCTGAATAAAATCTGTGATCTCACCGAATTCATCCATATCAATATCATCAGTACCACTCATGATATTTAATAATACGTGACGAGCGCCACTGATATCATTATCATTTAATAATGGAGAATTTAATGCTTGTTCAACTGCTTTAATAGCGCGCTTTTCGCCACTTGCAACTGCAGAACCCATAATTGCAACACCGCTATCTTTCATTACTGTTTTAACGTCATTAAAGTCAACGTTAATGTGCATATGTAAACTAATGATCTCTGCGATACTTTTTGCAGCACCGGTTAAAACATCATCAGCATGTTCAAAGGCTTCGCTCATTTTTAAATTACCGTAAATTTCACGTAACTTATCATTACCAATAACTAATAAAGTATCTACATACTTTTTCATTTCTTCTAAACCCGCTTCAGCTTGTGCGCGACGTTTCTTTCCCTCAAAAGTAAACGGAATAGTAACTATACCTACAGTAAGAATACCTAATTCTTTTGCAACACTTGCAATTACAGGTGCAGCACCGGTACCGGTACCACCACCTAAACCGGCAGTAATAAATACCATTTGCGTATTAGCTGTTAAAAAACCTTTTATCTCGTCGATCGATTCCAAAGCAGCATCACGGCCAACATCAGGAATTGAACCGGCACCTAATCCTTTAGTTGATTGAGCGCCTAATTGAATTTTATAAGGAACTGGGCTTTTATCCAAAGCTTGTTTATCTGTATTACAAATAATGAAATCTACCCCTTTAATACCTAAACGGTACATGTGGTTTACAGCGTTGCTTCCGCCGCCGCCAACACCAATCACCTTAATGATCGAGTTTTCTTCTTGTGGTAATTCAAATTGCATCATGATATTTATTTTAAGGGTTATTAATTTTTAGTCGTTAGTCAATGGTTAATTTATTATTACTTTTTGATAAAGGATTAATGATATATGATTAAAGAGCTTTTGCGTGTTAGTATTTTGTCCTTAATCTTAAATCATTCATCTTTTATCGGGCACTTGGTTATTCAATATCATCACTCATCCAATCTTTGGTTCTTCCGATAAGATCAGTAAAGTAACTTCCAATTTTTTTCTTTGAATGTCCTGCAATTTTTTTCTCTTCTTTTTTTGCAGTTTCTTCTTTTGTTAATGTTTCAGTTTCAACTTTTACGCTGTTAGTACCACGTTTAGAATCGCGTTCGTATTTCTCAATTCCTTTCATTACCAAACCAACACCGGTTGCGTATAATGGATTTTTTAATTCGTCATCAGCACCTGCTAAATGTTCGTTAGGTGTACCAATGCGGCAATCCATACCGGTAGTTAGCATAACTAATTGCGGCAAATGTTTTAATAAAGCACCACCACCTGTAACCACAATACCTGCAGCTAATTTGCGTTCAAAGCCACTGCTCTTAATTTCGAATAAAACAAACTCTAAGATCTCTTCCATACGCGCCTGAATAATTTGCGCTAGAAATTTCACAGAAATTTCTTTGTGCGGACGACCACGTAAACCCGGAATTGAAATAATTTCGTTCTCTTGATTTTCTTGCGATAAAGCAGAACCAAAACGCATTTTTAATTGCTCGGCTTGTGTTTTAATGATACCACAACCTTCTTTAATATCTTCTGTTATGATGTTACCACCAAACGGAATAACTGCTGTATGACGAATAATGCCATCATAAAAAATTGCTACGTCGGTTGTACCACCTCCAATATCAACTAACACAACACCAGCTTCTTTTTCTTCATCACTTAATACCGCATCGGCACTGGCTAATGGCTCAAGATTAAGATCAACAGTTTCTAAACCTGCGCGAGTAATACATTTAAAAATATTTTTTACAGCAGAAACTTGTCCGGTAATAATATGGAAATTTCCTTCTAAACGAATACCGGCATGACCAATTGGGTTTTTAATTCCAGATTCGTTATCAATAATATATTCTTGTGGAATAACATGAATGATCTCTTCACCCGGACTCATTACCAAACGGTGCATATTATCAATTAAACTATCAATATCTTTTTGGTTGATCTCATCATCTAAACTCTGACGGATGATCATACCACGATGTTGCATACTTTTAATGTGTTGTCCTGCAATACCAACAATCACCTCACCAATATCTACATTTGCCTTATCTGCCGCAATAGAAACAGCGGCTTTAATAGAAGCAACTGTTTGCTCAATATTTACAACAACACCACGGTTAACCCCAAGCGACTCGGATTTACCAACGCCTAAAATTTCAATTTTACCAAATTCATTTTTACGGCCAACAATTGCAGCAATTTTAGTTGTTCCAATATCTACCCCAACTACTAGTTCGGATGCCAAGTTTGGGCTGCTTTGATTTGTTGTATTTTCCATAAGTATTATTTTTTAGTACAAACTACTAAGTTTTTATATTTTAAATTAATGTTTGAATATTTTGTCCAACTGTCGGATTTATTCAATCCTTCGGTGTAAAATAATTTCAGTTTATTAAATTTTTCGGCAACATCTGTTGCGTTGCCAAAAACAATTTTTTGATCACCAATTGCAGGAAAGAGCTCTATTTCTTTTTCTTCGTTAACATAGATCTGATGAATTAAATTCACCAAAACAGAATCTCTGTTAATGAAATTGGCTACATCATAAACATCATCCAACATACTCACCTCTTTAAACAATTCATTTTTGCTTATTTGATTTACCGAGTATTCGTAACGTCTGGCAAATGGTTCGTAAATAAAACCACTAGCAACAATTACACGTGCAGAATAATTTTGATTAAGCGGCATTAATTTCGTTTGCGAATCGATGTAATAACTTTCTCCGTCGTGGTTAATTACTCGTAATACAGGAGTGCGTTGCGTAATATCAATTTTTATTTCTCCATTAATATTAGCTGCAACTTCTGCATTTTCGATAGCGGGATGAGAGTTTAAACTTTTTTCCAGCTCGGGGATATTTATGTTTTTGTATTGATTAAGAAGAATAGAATCTTTTCTTTCAATAAAAAACTGAGTAATATCTTTTTCGCTCAAAAATAAATTTTCGTCGTTATTGTGAATTGAAATAGTTAATGTTTTAGCAACAATATTTCTTTCACTTTTAGAAACGAAAGCCCAGGAGCTTGTTAAGCCTGCAATGGCAATAATCCAAAGAACGGTAATTAAAATTTTTTTATAGTTAAGTTTTTTCAAACTTTAATTTTTTAGTATTGTTTCTAGCGGTACAATAAGTGAATCTATATCTCCTGCTCCCATTGTTACCAGTACTTCCGGCGACGACTCTTTCACTCTCTCTAACACTTGTTGCTTTGTCATCACTTTTTTATCCTTCAATTTCATTTTACTCAACAACCAATCAGAGGTAACACCTTCCATTGGTTTTTCGCGTGCCGGATAAATATCTAAAAGAATACATTCATCCAAAAGATCTAAACTTGCCGCAAAATCATCCACAAAATCGCGCGTGCGGCTAAACAAGTGCGGTTGAAATATGCCGGTTATTTTTTTTGTAGGGTATAACTTACGCACCGATCCAATAGTAGCCCTTAGTTCCTCCGGATGATGGGCGTAATCATCGATGTAAACTACTTTATCAGTTTTTACCCTATAATCAAAACGGCGTTTTACTCCGCTAAAAGAACGTAAAGCATTTTTTATAACATCACCTTTTATTCCAATTTGTTGCGCAATTGCCACTGCGGCAATTGAATTCTCAATGTTGTGCAAGCCCGGTAAACCAAGCGTTACGTCATGTATAGCCTCAACAGGACTTTTAATGTCATAAGAAAATTGTGCGTTTGCCATTGTTATAGATTCGGCACAATATTCCGTATCTAAATTTAGCGAGTAGATCAGGCGTTTATTACTCAGCGTCAAATCGTTATCAACATTTTTTTTAACAATCAGGATCCCATCACTTTTTACCTGTTTGGCAAATAATGCATATCCCTCTTTAACATGTTCGGCGTTGCCGTATATATCTAAATGATCGGCATCAACGCTTGTAATAACCGCAATTTGAGGGTGTAATGTTAAAAAAGAACGGTCGTATTCATCCGCCTCAACCACCACGTAAGCATCTTTATCACTAACATCACCAAGCAATAAATTGGTATTGTAATTTTTTGAGATACCGCCCATAAAAGAAAAACAATTAATTCCTGCACTCTTTAACAGATGTGTTACTAATGTTGTGGTTGTAGTTTTACCGTGCGTTCCGGCAATGGCAATTGTTTTAAACTGTTTGGTGATCTCACCCAATACAACAGAACGCTTTAATACGGTATAATTATTTCTTAATAGAAATTGATATTCGTTATGCTCTTTTGGAACAGCTGGAGTGTATATAACCAGAACTTCATCCTTTGAATAAGACGCTAAAATAGATTCTAAAGCTGCCACGTTATCATCAAAATGACAAGGAATGCCTTCGTCCTGCAACTGATTAGTTAGAAAAGTTGCTGTTTTATCGTAACCAATTACCTCTTTTTTATAGTGATTAAAAAAACGCGCCAAGGCACTCATACCAATGCCGCCAACACCAAGAAAATAATAGAGTTTATAGTTAAGTATGTTCATTCCTTATTTTTTTCGATAAAAGATAAATGATGAAGGATAAATGACAGAACAGTCTTAAATCATTCGTCTTTTATCGTTAATCATTCTTTATAGTTTGCCAATTTTAAAACTTCTTTTGCTATTACATTAGCCGAATTAAAAAAGGCCAACTGTTTCATATTTACTTTTAATTGTTGTTGCTCGCTAACATTATTAACCAATTGGATCGCTCTTTGAACCAACAATTTTACTGCATCCGTATCTTTAACTAAAATGGCCGCATTTTTATTTACGAGCGCCATGGCATTTTGTGTTTGATGATCTTCGGCAGCAGTTGGTAAAGGAACCAAAATGCAAGGTTTTTGCACGATACATAATTCTGAAATGGCTCCGGCACCGGCTCTTGAAATTACCACATCGGCAAAAGCATAAGCCAGATCCATTCTAGAAATAAAATCTACAGCTGTAATATTTTTAGTTTCAAAACCTGCAGTTTGTTTTTTAGCGGTATCAAAATAAATCTTTCCCGTTTGCCAAACTAATTGAATGTTGTTATCAGCAAAAAGTTGCAAACCGGCACCCATAGCTTCGTTAATTGCTTTAGCGCCAAGACTACCGCCAATAACCAAAACTGTTTTTTTTGAAGGATCTAACTTAAAAAAAGAAAACGCTTCGTTTCTTTTCTCTTCGATATTTGCAATATCCTGCCTTACCGGATTTCCGGTGAGCAATAATTTTTCTTTTGGAAAGAATTTTTCCATTCCTTCATAGGCCACACAAATTTTATTTACTTTTTTTGAAAGTATTTTATTGGTGATTCCTGCATAGGAATTTTGTTC
>JBEIEI010000157.1:0-6743 GCA_040382975.1 Flavobacteriales bacterium | reverse complement strand
CCGGCTGGAAAGCCTTTCTGGCAGAGAATCCTAAGAGGAAAGTATAGAAATAAAAAAACCGCAGACGTTTATTTCTGCGGCTAATTATTTTTTTCGAATTAAAACTCAAAGGTTATTTGTCCGTCGCCTTCCAAAAAATCTTTATTGTTTTCTTTACTCAATTTTTCCATGGCTCTGCGGTGCAATTCAACAGGCGATAATCCTGTTTTTTCATCGTCAGAGTTCTTTAAAAATTTGCGGGCAGCTTTTATTTCTTCAGGTTCTTTTAAATTAATTTCTTTTACTTTATAAGAACTTAGTTTTTTCCCTTTTGCCTTAATATTTACTAGCGGACTAAACTCCACCATTTTAATGGTTTCATCCGGTAATTCAACACCTTTTTCTTTAGCGAATTTTACTTCAACTACCGGGTTTACTTGCGCTGTGATCAACTCAATACGCGATTGCTCATTCTCGGTAACTAATAAAGTTTTTGTGGTTGTATTTTCAGGCGCAAAACGTTTTGTAAAATACGATTTACTTAATCCATCGTAATAGATGCAAGTAAGTGTTTGGTTAGGAAAATATTTTTCTATCAATACGGTATCTTCATCAAAATGATTTAAAATATCGTAAGTGTATAGTTTATAAAATCCTTTAGTGGTTACGGTTAAAATTTTGTCATCACCACTAAATTTACCTAAGTAAGTTCCCTTTTCGTTTTTATTTAAACGGTGCACTGTTTCATCAAACCAATAATCTTCTCCCTCTAAAGTAGAAGCGCCTTTTTCTTTAAGCACTACTTTTTTAATTGAATATTTGGTAACAATGTTTCCAACAGAAGTTCTTGCTTTTACAGGAATTTCTGCAAAATCAATATCCAATTCTAATTTACGAACACACTTAAAGGTTTTAATACAACAATTACTTTTTCTGCTTCACCATTAGGGTTTATTGTAAACCAATGCACCGCAGAATTTGCCGTGCCTTTGGTTAGATCGTATTCTTTTTCGCGGGTAATACCGGTAACGTTAAAACGTTTAATAAAGGTAATTCCTTTTGGCCCGTCGGTATAGATCATATTGTATGTAGTGCGTTCGTCGTTCTTTTTAAACACGGCGACATAAATAATATCTTTTCCTATAAATGTTTTGTCGGCTACTTTACATACTTTCATTTTACCTTCTTTGGTAAAGGCAATAATGTCGTCAATGTCAGAACAGTCGGTTACAAATTCATCTTTTTTAAGACTGGTTCCAATAAAACCTTCGGCGCGATTAACGTATAGTTTTTCGTTTGCCATTACAACCTGCGTTGCAACAATGGTTTCTAATTGTTTAGTTTCTGTTTTGCGCTCGCGACCTGCACCGTATTTCTTTTTTAAATTTTTGAAATATTCTACTGCATAGTCAGTAAGGTTAGCTAAATGATTTTTTACAATCGCGATCTTCTCATCCAACTCTTTCATTTGCGCTTCAGCTTTAATGCTGTCAAAGCGCGTAATGCGTATCATTGGAATTTGCGTTAAACGATGAAGATCCTCATCATTTACATCGCGAATTAATTTCTTTTTAAAAGGTTTAAAGCACTCGTATAAATATTCGAATAAAGTTTCTTTGTTAGAATATTTTTTAAAGTCGATGTACATTTCTTCTTTAATGAATATTTTTTCAAGAGAAGCAAAGTGCCATTTTTCTTCTAATTCGTGTTGTTCAATTTCTAACTCACGTCTTAAAAGTTCTAACGTTTGAAACGTAGAGATCTTTAAAATTTCGCTAACGCCAACAAACCTAGGTTTTTCATGTTCAATGATACAAGCGTTTGGCGAGATACTCATTTCACAATTCGTGAATGCGTATAAAGCATCAATAGTTTTATCCGGAGAAATACCTGGTTGTAGGTGAATTAAAATTTCTACATTTTCCGCAGTATTATCTTCAACTTTTTTAACCTTAATTTTTCCTTTATCGTTGGCTGCTAAAATAGAATCAATTAAAGAGCCTGTAGTTGTCCCAAATGGAATTTCGGAAATAATTAATGTTTTAGGATTTAATTCTTTTACACGGGCACGAATTTTAATTTTTCCGCCACGTAAACCATCTTTGTAATCACTAAAATCTGCAATACCGCCGGTAATAAAATCGGGGTAGATATATGCTTTCTTTCCTCTTAAAATTTGGATAGAGGCATCTATTAATTCATTAAAATTGTGTGGTAAAATTTTTGTTGCTAAACCTACGGCAATACCTTCTACACCTTGCGCTAATACTAAAGGGAATTTTACGGGTAAAGTAATAGGTTCTTTATTTCTACCATCGTAGCTTAATCCCCAATTGGTAGTTTTTGGATTAAAGATAACTTCTTGTCCGAATTTTGAAAGTCGCGCCTCAATGTAACGAGGAGCAGCAGCGCTATCGCCGGTTAAAATATTACCCCAGTTCCCTTGGCAATCAATTAAAAGATCTTTTTGTCCGATGGCAACTAATGCATCACCAATGCTTGCATCACCATGCGGGTGATACTTCATGGTATTACCAATTAAGTTGGCAACCTTATTGTAACGTCCATCTTCCAACTCCCACATACTATGTAAGATCCTGCGCTGAACGGGCTTAAGGCCGTCTTCCATAGCAGGCACGGCACGCTCAAGAATTACGTAACTGGCATAATCAATAAACCAATTCTTAAACATCCCACTCACATGGGTTATTTTATCTACCTCATGGTGGTTATCACTATCTAATCCGTCAAAAATATCGCTCATCTAAAAATAAAATAATTGCAAATATACATTAGGAAATCACAAAAAACTTAGAAAATAGCGGCTTTGGTGGTAAAAATCTGAACTAAATATCCACAAATGGTGGCTAATAAACCATTATTTTTCTTTTTAAAAAGAAAAGGGCTTCAGCTAGCTTGGTGTTAAGTTTGGGATTAGAGTATGCGTTCATGCCAGCTTTTTCGAGATTATTAGCGTAGCCATATAGTTCGCCCACCTGAGCTTTATAAATAACTTCTTTAGTGACGTTATTTTTTAACTGTAGCGAAATTACTAAGGTTGCTAATTTTATTTTATAATTTGATTCAAGAATATCGCTGCTGATATCTTCTTGGGTTTCTGCAACTGATTCAATTACATAATCCGCCTCATCCGGCTTACCTACAATTTGCACTTCTTGTCCGGTAAATTTTTGTCCTATAATTGCTTCTATTAAATTTAATCCGGTAGGTTTACCAAAGTTTTTTTCTGTACCTGAAACAAAAATATTAATATTATTTACTTTGGCTTGTACTTTTAATGAAGGGGTTTGAATAAATTGTTTTAAAACCGTGATGCCGGCTCTTCCTAAAGAGTCAGAACCCATTAAGCTTGATATATCCGGACTTAAGGCAAAGGCTGCTGTATGATTTAAAGGTTCAACATTAGTAACCTTAAGCTGTAGCTCACCTTTTTCATTTGTACTTGTTTTTTCGCTGATCTTAATTTTTTCTTCATCACTTGAAACCAGTAACGGGAAGTTTTTTAATGGTGTTTTAGTTTTTAATTCTAATGTATAGATCAACGGCACATAAGTTTGTTGATAGGGTTTTAGGATGGGTAATTCTTTTTGTTGCACCAAGGTAATGGATTGTAATTGCTGTTGAATTATTGCCGTTAGATCAAGAACAGTTTTAATACCATTTGTCTGTCCTGCATCAAAAGTAATTTCTTCGCTTAAGTAGGGAGTTAAAACACCAAATGCCTGAATGCGTTTTTTTAACGACGATGAAAAGTCTTTATTTTTTTCGTCGACAAAACTTAGGTTAATTAAGTTAGAAGCTTTAGAAATAATTTGTTGTTTTTTTTGCGCCTTTTGATTGGCGTATTCTTGCTTATCTAATTCGTAATAGATCCAATATTGTTTTTCATTCTCGTATGAATCTATTAATTGATAGCCTTCAATATTATCTGTATTACTGAGGTTGATCAATGAATTAAAATTCTCATTAAAATTATTATTGTTTTGTACGGTATATAAAACAGAGTTACTCGAAATGTTTACTTTAATTTCTGAACTAAGATCGTAAAGCGCATTTTTTTTTGCTTCCATTTGGTAGTTGCTACTTTTTCCTTTTTCGGCAACACCAACACCAACATATTTAAAGCCGTTGTTTGGCCTGCTGCTCACCCAATTCGGCACTTTAATTTCTACCGCTTCAGTAACGACTGCTTCTTTTTTGCTTTTACATGAAACAAGTGTAATCAATAAAATAAATATGCAACTAATTTTTTTCAATTTATTTGATGTTGTTAGTTACAGAGTTAGTAAAAAAGTTAATTGTTTTATTGTCTGTTTCAGACTTAAGATCGCTAAAAGATTTTAAAGTATTTTTAGCCGAAAACAATGCACGCCAATTACGTGGGTTGTATTGTGCAGCAGGAGCAGTTTGTTGAGGGTTGTATGGGTAAAGGTTATTAATATTACCATTAAATCCTTTTCCAAATTCATTATACTCCATCGCGTCCTGACTATTCATATTTTGAGTTTGTGTTGAAACGATTTGGTTTGAGAATGCATTAATTATTTTGTATTTGTATTCATACGAATAGGTGCGAGATGCCTTTACAAGATTATAACTAACGGGCTTGTATTCTACAATTACTAAGGTGTCGTTTTTTCTTGTTTTAACTTCATTATAACAGATAAAAGAGCTTTTTAACGGACCGTTATTTGTTTCTTTTTTATTTGAAACATCGTAGGTGTAAAAGAAATCTGCTCCGGTAGCTTTTCTGATAGCTTGAATTAAGTCAACATTTGAAGCGCTTCCTAATAAGTCGCTGGATGCTGATGTTTCTTCAAAGGGTGTATTGTTAATGAGTTTGATGCCTGAAAATTTTTGCAAAGCAACTTGAGTGAAATTATTAAATAAATAATCCTCAATTTCTTTTTCGGCAATATCAGTAGAACTTTTAGGTTGAATTAAAATAAAACTTTTTAATTGCTGAGCAGTGGAAAGATCATACAATTCTTTGTAATCTTTGTAGTTTTCTGTTTTTGCTTTTATGCGTGATAATGAAACTAATGCACCGGCATAATTTTTATTTTCTATGCTAGAAACTGCCGATTGATATAATGGTTCGCAGATAGAAGTTATTTCTAATTGCTGAGTTGTTTTATAATTTTGGTTGTATTTTTTAATATTTGTAATATAAGTTAATGCTTCGTTATATTTTTTTTGATTAACCATGCTATAAGCAAGGTTATAATTTTTTGAGCAGTATGTTTCTACTGATTTTTGATAATCATCTTCGTAGGATTTTGGATAATCCATTACCACATTTAAGGCGGCCGTTTTTGAAGTAAAGCCTTTTAATTTTTCAAAGCTTTCTAATGAAGATTCTACTTGTTGGGTGTTGTAATTTCTAAAAAAATCTGAGGCTAAATTAGATGTGTATTTTTGACCCACATTTTTTAATTTAACACGCGCCTCAACACTTGTTGGTTTTCTTTGCAACGATTCCAAATAGTATTCAGCAGCCTCGTTTACTAGGCCTTGTTTTTCAAGACGCTCTGCCGCTTTAAAATACTTTTTAGATCCATTGCAACTGCAAATAACAATTAATCCAATAAAAATAAATATAGAATAAATTTTTTTCAAAAAGTTTGGGTAAAAAAAGAGCATCTGTAAAAGATGCTCTTTTTAGGTTAAATTATTTTCCTTCGTCAGCTAATTTTTTCATTTCAGCATCAAAGATATTTTGGAATTTTTGTTTATCGTAGTCTAATTGTAATTTAGCATCTTTAGAAATTTTTGCATCTACTTTATCAAAAATTGTTTTTTTACCTGCTTCAATTGCGATCCAATAGCTGAATGAACCATCAGTTTCTTTAAAGATCTTCTCGCCAATTTCTCTAACGTTAGAGATCTCTAAATTAACAACCTCGCGAGCTAATTCTTCGAATTTATTCTCGAACTCTTGTTTGTTTCCAACAGTACGTTGGTTAGTATACTGATCAGTTACTCTTTTAATAGTACTATTAATGTTAGCCGCCATTTCTGATTTAGCATTTTGAAAAGCTATTTTTTTAGCTGTTGCTAAGTCAGGAGACTTTCCAACTTGTTTTGCTCTGAAGTTATCTTCGTCTGAACGAAATTCTTTTGTGCTAAACGGAACTGAAATTTCAATAGCACCTGTTTCTTTTTGAATAGGTTGCTTTTTCGACTTACAACCTGCTAGAGTTAAAACTGCAATAGCTGGTATTAAAATTAAATTAGTTGTTTTCATTTTTATGTTTTTTATGTTTATTTTAAAGTTAATTTCAAATAGTGTTCCAAATTTATCAAAATTTCCAAAATTAACGTTTGTTAACCAATTAATTCTTTTTCAGTGTCCTTTTCAACTCGCAAATTTTCAATAATAAAGTCTTGTCTGCCCGGGGTATTTTTGCCCATGTAATAATTCAAAAGCTCGGTTATACTTGCTTTCTGGTCAATTAACACAGGCTCCAAACGGATGTCTTTTCCTATAAAATGTTTGAATTCGTCCGGTGAGATCTCACCTAAACCTTTAAATCGGGTAATTTCGGGTTTTGGACCTAATTTAGCCACCGCAGCCTTTCTTTCTTCATCACTATAGCAATAAGTGGTCTCTTTTTTGTTTCTTACCCTAAATAATGGGGTTTGTAAAATTTTAACATGGTTGTTTTTTACAAGATCGGGAAAGAACTGTAAAAAGAAGGTTAATAATAATAAACGAATGTGCATGCCGTCCACATCGGCAT
>JBEIEI010000156.1:0-6800 GCA_040382975.1 Flavobacteriales bacterium | reverse complement strand
TTAGCATCCTTAAAATTATTTAATGCCGCTAAGGTAGAACCTAATTTATTTCTAAACTCCAAATTAAACGGCGCCAAATTAACAGCTTGTTTAAACCATTGTATCGACCCAGTAAGATCGTTGGTATAATAATGCGATTCTGCAATACGGTAACAGGTCCATGCATCTAAATTATCAAACGATTTTTTTACAAATAATGAATTTAAACAACGCTGCTCGCCTATTTGATTTACATAACTAATTATTTTTTGAAAATTTTGTTTTATAAAATTCAACTGGATCAATGCGCGAACATTCGTAAACAAGTCTTCTGCTTTTTTATCTTTTAATAAAGAAGCTGCTGAATCTAAAAAAGAAACGTTTTGATCGAATTTTTCGTATTGATTAATATAGGCTTGAGCTCTTGTAAGGGAACTAGGATCTTTTTCGTTGATCGAATACAAACCAACAAAAGTTTTTATTTTATCTTTTTCCTTTTTTGAAATTGGTTTGCGAATATAATGATCGTGCACCGAAACGTGTGGTATATCAATTGAACCGGACGATGGCATATGACAACCTACGCAGTTTAAAAATTTTGCGGAAGCATGACCTGGTTTTGCATTTCGTGCTAACACCACATTTTTTTCGCTGCATAATAGATCTGATTTACTATTTGCAGTATGGCAATTATTACACGCATCATTAAATACATTCTTATTGGTTTCCTTTACACTTACGTGTGGGTTGTGACAGGTAATACAAGTCAATGCCTCTTTGTAGGGCTTTAACGAATTTTTATTCTGCACTTTTTCATATGACTTTATAAAACACGCACTTTGTTTTAATCTATCGGCGTGAGAGGCCATAATAAAATCTTCATCGGCATTTTTATATTTAGGTAAAAACACCGAGATAAAATCGCTAAGTTTTTGTCCGGGTTTAAAATCATAAAACGATTTACCTTCTTTTAAAACCGCATTCCCTTGTAAATGACAACGCTGACAAAGATCAAATTGTCTATCGATAGATAATTTTGCGGGATTAACAATTGAGTAATCGATGTATTTTGAGGTGTCAACAATTTTTCCCGATTGTCTTTCGGCTACGTGAATACTGCCCGGACCATGGCAACGCTCGCAATCAATACCTGTTGGAATACTGTTATATTTATTTTCGGAACCTAATACAAAATTTGGGTAACCGTTATGGCAACTCATACATTCTAAACCAATTTTTCGGGTGAAGTGTGTATTAAATCCATTTTCAAAACCCGGAGGAAGATCCCAATGTTTTTTTTGCGTATAAAAGGTCATTGGCATTTGATTGATATAGCCATTTACTATTTGTAAATGAGAATTAGTATGTTGCCCCGAACCAATAATAAAATTAACCTTTTCAACACGAGAATGAACAGTGTCTTTTTTTTCTAAACGGTATTCTTTAAAATACAAACTATCGTTTTGCCAAAACGCAGAGTAATGCATATTAGAAAATTTATCATAGATAGTTGCCTTAGAAAAATCGGCAGAAGATTTTTGTTTACTGGCAACATCTAAGGATTTTCCCATTCCTGTTTTAATAAAAGAGTTGTAAATGCTTTGGTGACAAAGCTTGCAGGTATTCATCCCAACAAATTTGGCAGAATCGGAATGGTTAAGGTACAGGAGCGTGTCTTTTGTTAAAGGCGGTTCTATTGCTTTTGAATTAGGTGTATCACAAAACTGTAATAAACCAAACAATGCAATTGCAACAGATAAAAATATATGTACTTTTTTAGACACCCGTATTTATCAATTGCAAAAACCAAACATCTTCATAAGAATTAATTCCGGTTTTATGCCAGCTTTTTTTTAAACCGCTTTTTTCGAATCCTGCTTTTTCAAATAAAGCAAGGCTGGCAGTATTTGATTGATTAACGTGAACAAAGATCTGTTTTAAATGAAGGGTATTAAAAGCATACACCTTAATTAGCTGAATACATTCGGCTGCATACCCTTTGCCCTGATATTTTTCGTTGATATAAATTCCTAATCCACAACGTGCGTGCTGAGGATCGAATTCAAAAAGATCAATTATCCCGATCGTTTCAGCGGTATCGGTTTTTACTAGCATTAAACGCAATTGTTTATTCGTATAAATATCCTGAAAAGCTGCATTAACAAACTCATCTAAAACAGCTTTTGAAAACGGCGTTTGCGTACAACTAACTTCCCATAAAGCATGGTTGTTTTCCCACTGATACAGCAAGTAAGCATCAGAAGGCTCTAATGCACGGATCGAAATATTTTCTCCTTTTAAAAACATTAATCTTTATAATAGGGTAAGCGTTCTGCTTTTATTTGCTCGTTTAATTGTTCGGTAGAGTATAAAGGAAATTCAACTAAGTTCTTGTTCAATTCAAAATTTAGGGCGCTTGCAGTTTGCAAATACGAATTGTCATTTAAACGTTTTATAAATTCAAAAAACAATTCATCGTTAATATTTGTCACTGCATAAAATTCTTGAAAAAATAATTTTATAGGTGTTAAACAGGTAGCATGATCGTGTTTTACTTGCTCAAAATTTTTGATCATTTCTTGAAACATACTGAGCTGATGATCTAAACTAAACACAGGATGTTTTATCAATTCAATAAAAACACTTTCTATTTTTTTTTGTGAGATCGTTTTTAATAAAGCCTCAATGTTCACATTTAATTCGTGTCCTTTAATTGTAAGCGAATTATAATTTCCGTTTATCAATAAACCAATATGTGGCGGTATGCGATTGGCGTGTAAAATAACCAACCAGGAATCTTTATTTAAAGACGCAGCACGAAAAGTAGAGGTTTCAACTTCTATTTGAACCATTTCGCTTATCACGCTATAGATATTGAGCCTTTAAAAACCATTACTGCAGGGCCTATCAACCAAATGTTGTAAAAATTTTGTTCTAATACTCTTTCAAATTTTACTTCAAGATCTCCGCCTAATGTTTTTATCAAACAATTATTTTTTCCGTTTGAAACTCCTTTAATAGCAGCAACCAAAGCTGCAGCTGTAACACCGGTACCGCAAGAATACGTTTCGTCCTCTACCCCGCGTTCATAGGTGCGAACAAATAAACTATCCTCTAATCGCTCAATAAAATTTACGTTTGTACCTTCTTCTTTAAAACGTTCGCTATTACGGATCAAATAACCCATGTTTTTTACATCAAATTTTTCTACGTCGCTAATAAATTTTACGTAATGCGGTGAGCCGGTATTTAAATAAAAAAAATCATTTCCGGCTTCAACATTTTTTACATCCTGCATTTTTAAGGAAACAATTTCATTTTCATCTATCGTTGCTTCATGTGCACCATCGGTTGCAAGAAACTTAGCTTTATTATCTATTAATCCTAAATGCTTTGCAAAGGCCGTAATACATCTCCCGCCATTGCCACACATGCTGCTTGGATTACCATCGCTATTGTAATAAACCATTTTAAAATCAAAGCCAGGCTCTAATTCTAACAGCATTAATCCATCAGCGCCAATACCAAAACGGCGGTGACATAAAAAATTGATCTGTTCAGTTGTTAATGATATTTCGTTCAAACGATTGTCTATCAAAATAAAATCGTTACCTGTGCCTTGGTATTTATAAAACGAAAGTTGCATAATAAATTAATTAATTAATTTTTGCTAATAAACCTGTATCAACAACTCTTTCAAGAGATCTGAAATCTGCACCGTAAAAAAGTTTGTAAACCTGATCGGAAGATTTTATGTAATAGGAATTATCTAATTCGTATAAGGAAACATTATTGTAATCCATAAACCCATATAACAATATTTTGTTTTTTGAGAAACGATAACCTTTTGAGTTAAGCGGTGTTTTCCAAAATTCAATAAAATACAGATCTGAAGAATTTTCTTTTACGCCCGCAACAGCAGCCGCTATTGAATCTCCGGAACTAACATTTGGTGATATTCGAATTATCTTAACATTTTTTACAGATAATAATTCATCTGTCGCGATATTGATCTCAGAGCTTTCTCTTATCAAACTATCTACCTCAGAATAATTTACTTTAGCTGTTTTACTAAGGTTGATCTTAAAACGTTCTTTATCTTTTCTTTTTTCTTCGCTTTCTTTGTCAGCGTTTTTAACCGGCTGTTCAACCACTGTTATTTGTGATTTAGCAGCATCTTTCATGTTATTAAAAATATCGTTTATTTTAAAAACAAAAAAGCCAACGCCTACAATAAGGCCTATTGATAATCCAAAAACGAACGTTGGTATTTTACGGGTAAATCTCATTTAAATTCTAGAGTAAATTTAGTGATTTTTTCGCTCTCTGGTTAAGGTTTGTTAAAAAGAAACTGAAAATGTAACAACAGTATTAATTTTACGTTTATATTCTAAAACATAAAAATAAAAAGCAATGAAAAAGTTATTCTCAACTCTTTTTGTGGCGTGTTTAGGAGGATTAGTAGCTCTATCAACCGCCCGTTATTTTGGCTCCAAAGAAAAAGATGGTGTTAACCAAATAACAAATCCATTTGACCATCAAAATGTTACACTCACTAATTATGGTCAAACGCAAAGTTCGGGGCTTAATTCTGACTTTACAAATGCAGCCGAAAAATCGGTAAATGCCGTGGTACATATAAAAACTATAAGCGAGCAGGTTAACAACTTAAATTACGATCCGTTTTCAGAATGGTTTTATGGCCCGCAAAAAAGACAACAAAATTATAGTCAAGAAGGCAGCGGAAGTGGCGTAATTATTAGTGACGATGGTTATATCGTTACCAACAACCATGTGGTTGCGGGAGCAGATAAAATTGAGGTGATTTTAAACGACAGAAGAACATACGTTGGTGAAGTAATTGGCGCAGATGCCAGTACTGATGTTGCGTTAATAAGGATAAAGGAAAAAAACTTACCGTTTTTAAGTTACGGTAATAGTGAATTGGTGAGGGTTGGCGAATGGGCTTTGGCCGTTGGCAATCCTTTTAATCTTGAAAGTACGGTAACAGCCGGTATTATCAGTGCAAAAGGAAGAAGTAATATTTTAGATGTCAATAAACGTCCCATAGAGTCTTTCATTCAAACCGATGCTGCCGTAAACCCTGGTAATAGTGGCGGCGCTTTGGTGAACACTAACGGCGAGTTAATTGGCATTAATACTGCTATTGCCTCTAATAATGGTGCCTACCAAGGTTATTCGTTTGCTGTGCCTGTTAACATCGTAAAAAAAATCGTTAGCGACCTTGTGGAATTTGGAATGGTACAAAGAGCTTATTTTGGGGTTAGTATAAGAGATCTTGACGCTAAATTTGCGGCCGACAAAAATATTAAACTTTTAAAAGGCGTTTATGTAAACGGTGTTACCTTAGGCGGAAGCGCCGAAGATGCAGGAATACAAGAAGGTGATGTGATCACAAAAATCGAATCATCGAATGTTGGGAGCGTAAGTGAATTGCAAGAACAATTAAGCAAATACCGCCCGGGAGATAAAATAAATATTGTAGCAATGCGTAACAACAAAGAAATGAATATAGCAGCCGTTTTAAAAAGTTTAGATAACACAACAACTTTGATTAAAAAAAGTGAAGTAACAAAAAGATCATTGACCGCTTTAGGCGCTGATTTTGAAGAAATGACAAGTGATCAGTTAGCAAAACTAAGAATAAACAATGGCGTAAAAATTAAAAAGCTTGTAGCAGGAAAGTTATTGCAAGTGGGCATTAAAGAAGGTTTTGTAATTACCAGTATTGATAAAAAGAAAGTTAGCAATACAGCGGATATAACCAATTTGCTAGAAAATAAAACGGGCACAGTTTTGATCGAAGGATTTTATCCCAACGGATCGAGAGCTTATTATGGCTTTGCATTGTAAATTTTAAGACATTATCAATTAAAAAAGGCGAACCAAAAATGGTTCGCCTTTTTTATTTAACTTTTAATAAACCGGCTAGTTTAACTACCTAAGAACTTAGCTTAACATTGAGTATATTTAGAACAATAAAAAGCTCACATGTTCGCTCAATTTTTTAAAACCAACTTAGGTCTATTCAGGTTAATTGCCTTGCTCGAAGGAATTTCTTATTTATTTCTTTTATGTGTTGCCATGCCCTTAAAATATATGTATGGGTTTGAATTGGCAGTAAAATATACCGGTTGGATGCATGGTGTTTTATTTGTAGCCTATGGAATATTCCTTTTAATTGTTTGGAGACAATATAATTGGCCGTTTAAAAAAGCAGTGATCGCATTCGGCGCCTCTCTAATTCCATTTGGAACTTTTGTGTTTGATAAACAATTAAGAAATGAAGAAGGCAATAAATGACCGACTGATTTTTGCGATGTGCAAGAAATAAAATACTTCAAACTTTTACAAACCTATAAACAAGCTTCCCTAAGCATCTGCATATAAAGTAAACCTTTTTCTCTTGCTAATTGAATGTTATGCTCAGGAATTAATTCCGGATTTTTATATAAGGCCAATGCTTTGGTGATACTATCCTCTCGCAACAAATGAAGCATTGGATAAACAGAACGGTTAGTATAATTCGCAGCATCATCTTTATCCTCCCCTTCAAAACGATAATCAGGATGAAAGCTTGCTAATTGATAAGTGCCTTCATAACCCTCCTGCTCCATTAATTCTTCGGCAGTAGCAACCAGATCCAAATAAGTTTCAAAATCGGAAAATTGATTTGGAAAAATTAAAAAAGTAGTTTCAATTTCTTCATTATTATCCAAATACTGCAACTCTTTAATTAAAATTTCTAAAGTTGATTTAAGATCTTGTGTATTTGAAACAGAATAATGAATACTTTTTTT
>JBEIEI010000155.1:0-6826 GCA_040382975.1 Flavobacteriales bacterium | reverse complement strand
TTTTATGCGCACTACAAACAAAAAAATCAACATCTAGTTTTTGAAGGTCGATTGGCATGTGCGGCGCAGATTGAGCACCGTCCAATAAAATAGGAATATTATTTTTTTTAGCAAGGAATTTTACTTTTTCAACATCAGTAATTAAACCCAAAGTATTTGAAACTTGCGTGATAGCTATTAGTTTAGTTTTATCGCTAATTAATTTTTCGAGAGTGGCGTAATCGAGGTTCTGATTTGCCAGCAAAGGAATAACTTTTAGCGTTCCACCGTTTTCTTGTGCCCACAATTGCCAAGGTAAAATATTTGAATGATGCTCATAGGTAGATAAAATAATTTCATCACCACCTTTCAAATAATTTTTAGCTAAACCGTTAGCAACTAAATTTATTGAATCGGTTGTGCCTGCTGTAAAAATAATTTGCTGATCGTTCATTACATTAAAATGATCAGCAATTGTTTTACGAGACTTTTCAAATAACTCTGTTGCAGTTCTGCTAAGTGTGTGAACACCACGATGAATGTTAGAGTTGGAGTGTTTATAATAATTTGAAACACTTTCAATAACACTTAGCGGCTTCTGACTGGTAGCACCGTTATCAAAGTATACCAGATCGTAACCATTTATTTTTTGGTTAAGAATGGGAAATTGTTTGCGTATGTTATTTAGATCCTTCAACTCTTATAATTCGTTTTCAAATAAATGAAGTATTTTTTCTTTTAATTCATCTACTTCAATTTTATTAATTACTTCTTGCGCAAAAGCATGTAATAATAATTTCTTAGCGCTCTCTCTTCCTATTCCTCTTGCGTTTAAATAAAAAACAGCAGCCTCATCAATTTTACCTGTAGATGTGCCGTGCGAACATTTAACATCATCGGCATAAATTTCTAATTGTGGTTTAGTGTTTATTGTTGCATCATCACTTAATAAAATATTTTTACTGCTTTGATAAGCGTTGGTTTTTTGCGCATCTTTTCTAACATAGATCTTTCCGTTGAAAACCCCAACACTTTTATCGTTTACAATTCCTTTATACAATTCGTTGCTCTCGCAGTTTGGCATTTGATGATCCATTAATGTATGATTATCAATTAACTGGTTAGCTTTTGCTGAGAACAATCCATTCAAATGCGCTTCACAATTTTGTGCGGCTAAAACAACATTATGGTTATTACGAACTAATGAACCGCTTAAAGTAATGGTTGTATTATCGTACTTACCATAACGGGCAATTGTTACCTGATTAGTATTTACAGAATAACCGTTTTTTCCTTCGTTTTGAAAAGTATAAGAGGTCAACTTTGCATTTTCGCCAACAAATTTCTCGCTTAAAAAATTAGTAAATACTTTTCCCTCCCCAATTACAATTTGCTCTTCAATAATAGTTGCCTCTGCATTTTTTCCTAATTCAATAATGTTTCTAGGATTAACGATCGCCTCAGAGCTTGAACTTGAAACATATAAAATATGAATAGGAATTTGAAATTGTTCGTTATCCTGTATCTTTAAATGGAAACCATTGCCGCTAAAAGCAGTATTTAAAGCAATAAAAGCATCTGACTCAATTTTGGCGATAGAACCAACAAGGTGTTTGCCCTCTTTATCTAAATTAGAAAAAGCGTTAAGATGCAAACCTTTTAAAATTAGTTTGTCACTTAAGGTCTCAGAATAATTTCCGTTTACAATTACAATGGTAACCGAGTTATTTAATTTGAATTTATTAATATCCGAAACTGTATTTAATTTCTGATCAATATTTTTAAACTCCTTTTTAAATATTCCGTCTACATTGCAATATTTGTAATCCTCATGCTTATTTGTAGGAATACCCTTATTTTCTAAATACAGTAATGCCTTAGATAATTTATCATTATCAATAAAATCAACCTTTCCTGCAGTGGCAGAAATTTTATCGATTATTAATTGAGCTGTGGTTGTTTTTTCTGCTATCATTTGTAATTAATTAAACAGATTCTGTTTCAAATTCTTTTTTGATTTCGTCGTACCCTTTCGCTTCTAATTCTAAAGCCAGTTCTTTTCCGCCTGATTTAACAATTTTTCCTTTATAAAGAATGTGCACGAAATCAGGAACGATATAATCTAACAAACGTTGGTAATGTGTAATTACAACAAAAGCATTGTCTTTACTTTTAAGCGCGTTAACTCCTGTTGCCACAATTCGTAATGCATCAATATCTAATCCACTGTCTGTTTCATCTAAAATGGCCAGCTTAGGATTTAACATCGCCATTTGAAAAATTTCATTTCTCTTTTTTTCTCCACCACTAAATCCTTCGTTAACACTACGATTAGCCAACTTACCGTCTAATTCAACTAATTTTTGTTTTTCTTTTACTAAGGCTAAAAAGTCTTTTGCAGGCATTTCTTCCTGTCCTTTATAAGCGCGAATTTCATTTACAGCGGTTTTTAAGAAATTAATATTGCTTACACCCGGTATTTCAACAGGATACTGAAAAGCTAAAAACAAACCTTCACGAGCTCTGTCTTCAGGAGATAGTTCCAAAAGATCTTTGCCGTTAAATATCACTTCGCCCTGAGTTACTTCATAATCTTCTCTTCCCGCTAAAACGCTTGACAGGGTTGATTTACCTGAACCATTTGGTCCCATTATAGCATGAACTTCTCCGGCTTTAATTTCCAAATTAATTCCTTTAAGTATTTCTTTATCGCCAATTGAGGCGTGTAGATTTTTAATTGTTATCATGTTTTTGTTTTAAATAATATAACTATAATCGAAAATTTTTACCTTAAAATTTTTAATAAAAAAAGGGGCTTTATCTACATTCCAAATAACCAAATTTAGTTTGTCTTCTTTGTTAAATTTAGTAGTTAAAGCAATAGAATAGGTGCACTTTTTCCAATCGCAACAACTAACTACCGGCGTTTCATTTAATCTATAAGCCTGATACATTTTATTTTTTTTGCAGGGTCACTTCCTCCTAAAGTTAGCTGTGCATTAAATGAAGAATTATTTTTCGTTTCTTTTCGTTCAAATTCGGCTATTATAAATAAATTATTGACCGATTTCTTAAATTCATAATCAAAACCTAACAAATATTCAAGATTCGCAAAATTGTAAACACTATCATTATTTAATTTTTGATTACTTGCTATATAATTACGTTCAAACAATAATTGTTTTCCGGTTTTTGAATATAGCGGTAGATCATTTGCTCCGCCTAAACTGTCGGCATACAATTTATTAGACTTTAAAAAAACATAGGCATATTTTTCAAAATTCATTCCGTTTGCTTTTATTATTCCGTTTTTATATTGATAAACATGGAAGATGTTCATGAAAAGAAAAAGTGAAGCCAAAGTAATAACCAGATAATTTAATTTTGAACTAGCAGCTTGAAATAAATAGGCTCCCGCAATAACAAAAACTGGCAGAAAATCAACAAGTGTCCTTATTCCGAATCCATCAAAATAATTATAGGCCCAGTACGATGCAAAAATATATAAGATAAATGCCAGAGAAAGAATAAAAACAAATCCTTTGTATCTATTGTTGACCAACATTGGAATTAAACCAAAAAGAAGTAAAAAACAAAGCGGGACATAAATAAATAAGCCATTATTAAATCCAAAAAGCATTTTTAATAGCTGAGGATCATCAAAATAAAATCCGTTTCCGGCATAAGAATCTTGCAGCAACTTACCGTTTTGAGAATACCAGGCCACGCTTTGAATACCACAAACTAAAAACAAAACAATTATAGATACATAAAAATGCTTTGACCTAATAAATTCTTTAAGGTTACTAATAAGATCATATCTGTTTTGAAAAAAGAAAGGCACAAATGACAACAGAATAATATTTACCGGACGAACTAATATAATTAGTCCTAAAACAATTGCACTTAAATAATAATATTTTGTTTCGCGTTTTTGAAAAAGATTTAATATAAAATACAAGAAAGTGCTTGTTAAGGCAAATGCATATACGTGCGGCATGCCCGATTCATTTACCGTATAACTAAACAAATGTGTACCAAACGCAGCAAAAATTAAAAGAAGCGCAACAACGTTTTGATTAAAATTTAATTTCAATAATAATTTCTTTAAATAGATCAGCCCGATGACGCAATAAAAAATACCTGCAAAATAAACAGCCATTTGAAAAGGCATTGAAAATCCATCTAAGGGTAGGTTAAAAATTTTTGCGTAAAGAAAAGCCCCGAAAAAGAATGGGGCGATCAAAATTGAAACGCCAATTGTATGCACATTAATTGTTCCGGTTGGTGTTTGAATTAAATACCAATCGTTACCGGTTTGATGTGTGAAATTATGATCTATAAAAAGAGAAACTAAATAAGAATAATAATCTTTAGCGTCGCCGTCAATAACAACATGTCGTTCAAAGCTAAATACAACAGTTAAAAAAACCACTGGGCAAATAGCTATGATCAAGTTCAAAAAATTATTTTTTATAAAAGAATTCAATTTGTAAAATATTATTAGGCTAATTATCCAACGCTACCTTCTAAACTAACTGCTAATAGTTTTTGTGCTTCTACAGCAAACTCCATTGGCAATTTATTTAAAACCTCTTTACAATAACCGTTAACAATTAAACCAATTGCTTTTTCATTATCAATACCGCGTTGCTTGCAATAAAATAATTGATCTTCACCAATTTTGCTGGTTGTAGCCTCATGCTCTACAATTGCAGTTTTATCTTTTATTTCGATGTAAGGAAAAGTATGTGCTCCACACTTATCTCCCATCAATAAACTATCGCATTGAGAAAAATTACGGGCATTGGTTGCGCCTTTACGTATTTGCACTAAACCACGGTAACTGTTATTACTAAAACCTGCACTAATTCCTTTTGATATAATTGTGCTGCGTGTATTTTTTCCAATATGGATCATTTTTGTTCCGGTATCGGCTTGTTGCATATTATTTGTTAATGCAACCGAATAAAATTCGCCAACACTGTTGTTTCCTTTTAAAATTACAGATGGATATTTCCAGGTAATAGCTGATCCTGTTTCAACCTGGGTCCAACTTATTTTTGAATTATCACCTAAACAAATTCCACGCTTAGTAACAAAGTTAAAAATACCACCTTTCCCATTTTTATCCCCCGGATACCAGTTTTGAACGGTACTATATTTTACCTCGGCATCTTTATGAGTAATAATTTCAACAATAGCAGCATGCAATTGATTTTCGTCGCGCTGTGGAGCGGTGCATCCCTCAAGGTAAGAAACATAACTTCCTTCATCGGCAACAATTAATGTACGCTCAAACTGACCGGTACCTGTTGCGTTGATGCGAAAATAAGTAGACAATTCCATTGGACATCTTACGCCTTTGGGAATGTAGCAAAACGACCCGTCGCTATAAACCGCACTATTTAAAGCGGCAAAATAATTATCTGTATAAGGAACAACCGTTCCCATATATTTTTTTATAAGGTCAGGAAATTCATGAACAGCTTCACTAAAAGAACAAAAAATAATTCCTTTTTCAGAAAGTGTTTCTCTGAAAGTTGTTTTAACCGATACGCTGTCAAAAACCGCATCAACGGCAATGTTTGATTGCACGCCGCTTAAACGCTTTTGTTCCTCAAGAGAAATACCAAGCTTTGCAAAGGTTTTTAAAAGTTCGGGATCTACTTCATCCAAACTTTTTAATTCGGGCTTAACTTTTGGTGCAGAATAATAGCTGATCTCCTGAAAATTAATTTTTGGATAATCTAAATGCGCCCAATTGTTTGGCTCAGGTAAAGTTTGCCAATGACGAAAAGCTTTTAATCTAAATTCCAATAACCAATCCGGTTCGTTTTTCTTTTTACTTAAAGCGGTAACTACCTGTTCATTTAAGCCCGGAGCAAAAGTATCAGAATCAATGTTGGTTATAAAACCCCATTCATAATCCTTATTAATATGCTCTTGTAAAATTTCGTTTGCCATTTTCTTTAATTTTTATACTGAAAATGATTCACCACAACCACACGTGCGGTTGGCATTCGGATTATTAAATACAAAACCTTTACCATTTAAACCTCCTGTATATTCAAGTTCTGTTCCAACCAAATAAAGAAAGCTCTTTCTGTCTACAACAATTTTTATTCCTTTATCCTCAAACATCTGATCGCCTTCTTTTAATTGATCATCGAACTCAAGCTTATAGGACAGGCCTGAACAACCACCGCCATCAACCCCAACTCTTATAAAAGTTCCGGCGGAACGGTTTTCTGTTTTAATTAAATCGATTGCGTGATTTTTCGCATTTTCCGTAACAGTTATCATAACTTATTGATTTTAAAATACTTAATTAGTTATCCTTAATTAGATTAAATCTAAATTGATGCAAAAATACCATAAAAAAGGTATCTACGCAAGATTATAGACAAAAAAATGAAATTAAAGTTCAATTAATACCATCAAATTTAATACAAATGTCATTAGTCGATACAAAACGTTTGTTTATATCAACAATATAATGGTTAAAACCTCTTCAGTAAGTAAATTAAATCGTTTTAATTTTAAATACTTTTAAAAACTAAATGAGAAAATTCGCAATACTATTTATTGTTTCAAGCTATATGGGATTTTCGCAATCGGTTGACACTTTATACATTAATTATTTCGATAATGCACCCTTTGCTTCTATTGATAGCGGAAAAACAAAAGGTTTGGAAATTGATATAGTAAATGAATATTTACTTTGGTTAAAAACTACAAAAAAAATTACCCTCACTCCAAAATTTACAGGCTATAAAGATTTTGAAAAATTTTATGGTTCAACAAAAACCGGAACTAAAAATACAATTGGACTTGGATCTGTTGC
>JBEIEI010000154.1:0-6936 GCA_040382975.1 Flavobacteriales bacterium | reverse complement strand
GCCAACAATTATAATATCGAATTTTTGTTCCATAAATTTAGAGTATAAATGTACCAAATAAAGATGAAAAATTTGCTTTATCTTTGTTTTTTTAGTTTCAAAAATCTAAATATTAAATAGCAATGTGCCTAACTACACAAACACAAATGAAGATACATGGCGTATACCATATGACAATAAAAAAAATAAACATCTACATATGAAAATAATTTGTATAGGGCGTAATTATGCCGAACACGCAAAAGAAATGAAGGCTGATCTGCCTACAGAACCTGTTTTTTTTATGAAGCCGGATACAGCCTTGTTAAAGGAAGAAGAATTTTATATGCCGGATTTTACCAAAGATCTTCATCATGAAATTGAACTGGTTTTAAAAGTTTGTAAAGCTGGAAAGCATATTGAAGAGCAATTTGCCCATAAATATTACGATGAAATTGGTTTAGGCATTGACTTTACAGCACGCGATATTCAGGCAAAATGTAAGGAAAAAGGCCTGCCTTGGGAAAAAGCTAAATCCTTTGATAACAGCGCGCCAATTGGTTCGTTTGTTAAAAAAGAAACGCTTGATCTTGGCAATATTAATTTTGAATTAAAAGTAAATGACCAATCGCGACAAATTGGAAACTCAAAGGACCTTATTTTTTCGTTTGATAAAGTTATTGCTTACGTATCGCAATTTGTAAGTTTAAAAGTGGGCGATCTTATTTATACAGGAACTCCTGAAGGTGTTGCCGGTGTTAAGATAGGCGATAAATTAGAGGGATTTTTGAACAACACTTCTTTATTAAAATTAAACATCAAATAAAAACTGTGTTTAAATCAATCGCCATAGCATTTGTTAAATTTTATCAATATTGTATTAGGCCGCTATTGCCTAATTCATGCCGATATACACCATCTTGCAGTCAGTATTCCGTTGAGGCGATTAATAAATACGGGGCTTTTAAGGGTAGTTGGTTAGGATTAAAACGCATTTTACGCTGTCATCCTTGGGGTGGACATGGTTACGATCCGGTTCCATAAGACATTAATTTTTTGTAATTTTGATTTATGAGTAAAATTAAACCATTGGTAATTTTTGGAATGCTGTCAATTTTTATTTTTTCTTGTAAAAAGGATGAAAAAATTGAAGTAGTAATACCTTCAAAAGATATACAAGCTAGTGCTGTATTTAATTTTACGGCTAAAGTAAATAATTTACCATTTATTAAAAATACCAAGTGGTATGCAAATGCTAATGGTGACAGTTTTACGGTTTCAAAATTTAATTATTACATTTCTAACATTAAGTTTAAGCGTGAAGATGGTACTTTGTTCGCAGAAGATTATAGTTACCATGTTATTAAGCATGTTGAAGGCGCGACATCTTTTACGGTTCAAAATTTGCCAGAGGGTAATTATAATAAGATCGAATTTTTAATTGGGGTAGATAGTTTAAAAAATGTTAGCGGCTCGCAAACAGGCGATCTTTCGCCGGATAGTTTAATGTTTTGGGATTGGAGTACAGGATACATATTTTTTAAATTAGAAGGAAATTATAAAAACTCAACTACACCAAGTGGTGATACATACTCTATGCATATTGGCGGTTTTTCGGGAGAAGAAAATTTTTTAAGGAAATGTTCTTTTAATTTAACTAACCCAATTAGAGCTTCAAAAAATAAGTCGTCAAAAGTTTTTTATAATGTTAGCATTAACGAAATATTTTCAAATCCTTTAGTGATAGATTTTAATACTTATAACGTTGTTGGTGGCGGCAGAAAAGCACAAGAAATGGCCGATAATTATAAGGACATGTTTGTGATCGATCGCATCGAAAATTAAGCTGTAACTTTTTCTTTTTTATTCCCTTATATCCAAATTAAAACCATTTTTAAATATTTAGCCTTTCTATTACTCTATACAAAGGGGTATTCTCAAAATGTTGTAGTAAAGGGAAAGGCTCATAAAATGTATGCCGGCAAGGTAATTCAATTAAATATCCTAGCAGATTATATTACCAATATAAAACAAAAAGAAGATCAGGACACCATTCAAAGTGACGGTTATTTTGAATTGCATTTTCAATCAGAACATACACAACCTATTTTTTTAAAGATAGATAATGTAATAGCAACACTCTATGTTCAACCCGATTTTGTTTATGGCGTTACTATTCCGGAATTAGAAAAAGGCTATGATTATAATAATGATGCTGAGTTACCTGTAAATATTGGTTTAATTGGAACAGATACTACAGAATTGAATATTCTCACCTT
This sequence comes from Flavobacteriales bacterium, assembly GCA_040382975.1. Taxonomy (GTDB): domain Bacteria; phylum Bacteroidota; class Bacteroidia; order B-17B0; family Aurantibacillaceae; genus Aurantibacillus. Next base: position 4,678 of record JBEIEI010000154.1, on the reverse strand, counting down.
TGACTATCAAAAACAATTTAATAATTTGTTTGATGTTAAAGATGGTAAATTTCTTTCTCGACCAATGATGTTCAAGCGCGCAGATACACTTAAAAAAATCTGCGATAAGCGCTATCAAAAAATCAACAATCCTTATTTTATAAACTATATAGATTATTCTATCGCCTCTATTAACGCCAGTGTATCGCGCGGCGAAAATTATTTAATTAATGGTTACATCGCCAATAAGCCTATTCAATACAATCATTACGAGTACATGCAGTTTTTTAATGCCTGTTTTAAAGGCTATTTAAACACTTATGCTTCTATGCAAAAAGGACAAACACTTTACAACATTATAAATGTAAAAGCCGATTATACCTTGCTGTCAGATTTTTTAAAGAACGATAAATTTCTAAAGTCCGATTCGTTACGCGAATTAGTGATCCTAAAAAACCTTTGGGATTTTTATTTTAGTGCTGATTTTGCTCCTGAAGCCATTGAAAGTATGGTGTCGCAATTTCAACAGAAAACTAAGATAAAACCGCATAAAAAAATTGCTAATTCAATGCTGACGTATTTTAATAAAATGCAAGCAGGATCTGTTGCTCCCAATTTTTCGGCAAGAGCTAAGGATGGCACTGTAGGCGCTTTAACTTCGTTTAATGGACGCTGGGTGTATTTGAATTTTTTCTCTACCCAAAACACCGAGAGTTTACGTGAGATGCCGAAGATAGAAGCGTTGAAGAAAAAGTTTGGTGATAAAGTGGTGTTTGTGAGCATTTGTTTGGATGATAGTTTAAAAAGCTACACTAATTATTTAAAATTAAATCCAAAACATAACTGGACCATTTGGTACAATTACGATAAAGCATTTACTAAAACGGCAAAAGATAATTATTTTGTTACCGGCACCGAAGCTTATTTTTTAATAAATAATTTTGGCTATTTGGCGCAATCTCCTGCATTATCTCCCTCAAAAGGCATAGAGTATAAATTAAACTCTATCTTTAAACCCACTAAACGAAATACAAAAACAGGAATAAGATAATTTGTGAATACTAAAATAAATAGCACTTCCATTTGGCCCGAACAGATCGTTTATGAAGATAACCACATTATGGTTATCAATAAATTGCCATCAGAGATCGTGCAGGGAGATAAAACAGGCGATCTTCCATTAAGCGAAAAAATAAAACACTTTATTAAGATCAGAGATAACAAACCCGGTAATGTTTTTTGTGGCGTTATTCATCGCTTAGACAGACCGGTGAGTGGTTTAATTATTTTTGCAAAAACAAGTAAAGCGTTATCGCGTTTTAACGAATTGTTCAGAGAAAAAACAATTAAGAAAACCTATTTGGCGGTTGTAAAAAACAAACCACCAAAAATTTCCGATAATTTAGTTCACTACGTTTTAAAGAACGAAAAAACAAACATGTCTAAAGCACATGTTAAACCGGTTGCAAATGCGTTAAGAGCAGAGTTAGATTATGAATTAATAGCTTCATCAGATAATTATCATTTGCTTAAAATAAATTTGCATACAGGCCGTCATCATCAAATTCGTTGCCAGTTATCTGCTATTGGTTGCCCAATTAAAGGCGATCTTAAATATGGTTTTGCCCGCAGTAACGAAGGCGGCTTTATTCATTTGCACAGTTATCAAATTTGCTTTACTCATCCCATAAAAGATGAGCCCTTAGATATAAAAGCATTTCCGGTAACAAGCGATGCCGTTTGGAATTTTTTTACTTCGGTAACTAAATAAACTACCTTACTCCTTAATAAACTTAAGTGTTGTGGTGTTAAAGCTGTTATGTAATTTCAAAAAATAAATCCCTGGTTTTAAAAACGATACATCAATGGTATCTTTTTCAAATTCTGTTCCGCTAATTATTTCTCTACCATCTGAGCTATAGATGGTTCCTCGGCATTGCTCAGAGATGCCTTTTAAACGTAGCTCAGATTTTACCGGATTGGGATAAACTAAAATACTTGCAACATTTTTTTCCTCGGATTTAATTCCCGTTGTATTATAATAACTGCAAGCGCATTCAGCCCACTTGTTTTGCAATGCCCTGTCTTTTGCAGCGTTGCTATTACTGTTGTAGGTGTTAGGTATACCAATTACAGGCCAGTTATGTACGCCGTTATTAAAACAAAGCGGACGTTGTATGCCGGTATAGTATAAACTAGTTTGTGGTAAATTATTTGTACTGCTAGGGGTCAACACATTTTTTACCATGTTACCGTATTCTAAATTACCATTACCAACAATAGTATATAAACCTAAGGAGGCCGATGGATTTGTAATTTCTAATCCTAAAAATTGTGTAGTGTCTGTTGCCGGTCCTGTATTCATGAATAAGCCGTATAATTCAGATCGGTTTCTGAAAAGCGTATTGTAAGGTCCGTTTTTTGCATGCGAGTTATCAATAACCGTGTATTGATTTATATTGCCTTCGCATAAATTTGAAAATGGGTAGTGACCATGAAAAACAATATCGCCGGCACTATTACTTGGAAAAAATGATTGGACCCAAAACGGGTTAATAGAATAATTATAACCACACACGTTACCATTGGCGCCCGCCTGAAAAAGTATGCTGTGACGCAGATTTTTAAAAATATTATTTTCAACCTTGCACTCATTGGCGCTGTACTGAAACGCAATGCCATACCCTTGTCCGCTGCCGCCATAAGCAAACGCATGATGAAAGTATGAATTGGTAACATCAATATTAGAACATCTGTTTAATTCAACATGCGCATAGTTGGTAGAATCTCCTTCAATTCCATGAATCCAGCATTGCACAGCCCTGTCAAAACTAAATAAAGAAGTTTGTCCCGAAGTAGCATCTAATCTATGAACTTGCATGCACTCAAAACCAATGGCTTTACGCGGATTTATTTTTTTTAGTTTAGGTTGCAATGCTAGTTTATAATAAAAACGAAACGGCGAGTTAAATGTTAGTTTATTTCCTGCAATACTTTTAATTTGCATAATTTGGCCTAGGCTTCCGTAAGCCCACGAACTAGCCATGTAGGCGTTATCTGTGCATTGTAGGTAAACCCATTGTCCAACTGCAAAAATAGCCGGGTTTAAAACATTTACCCAATTACTGTCTCTTATACCCGGACTAGAAAAGCTTGTGGTATCTGTATTAACCTGAGTTCCGTAAATATTAATACAATTATTTAATACACCCGATAAATTAAATTTTAGTTTGGTACTGTCGTAACCCGCACCTTTAAACGTTATGCTGTCGCGGTTAACCGAAACCTGTCCGGTAAAACTATAAACTCCTTTAGGAAAATAAACAACTCCTCCTTTATTGTTTAAAGCCGCAATGGCATTTGTTAAAGCGGTATTATTGGCGAGGCTGTTTGTGTTGTTACCTCCAAAATTCATAATATTTACTGTTTGTGTGTAGCTTGGTTTAATACCTTTAAAGCCTGCATCTTTCCAGTTAAATGTTTTAATGTTTGGTGTTTGAGCAATAATAAAGTTTAAAGCTAAAATAAGTAAAGTGATAAAAATTTTACGCATGGTGTTATTAGTTTATTTAAAATAAAATTATTTGAGGTAATCAAAAATAATAAAAATAATCAGGCAATTTTTCTTCTAACAGTGTTGTTTTATTAACTACCAAATTTCAAGATTTGGTTCAGCTTATATTTTTGTTATCTTGCATAACACAATGGAAAATTTAAAGGTATATTCAAAAGATTTAGTGTTAAAATTAACCCGCAAACGAAGCGGCGAAGTGAAAGTTGGAGAAACAGTTAACGCTACAACTGGCAATTGGAGAGAAGATATTAAAAACAGTAATTGCAAGTTTGTAATAGTGGGCATCCCGGAAGATATTGGAGTTAGGGCTAATTATGGAAGAGGAGGGGCAAACACCGCTTTTAAACCTGCCTTAGAAAGTTTTTTAATTCAGCAAAGCAATCAGTTTTTAAATGCAAAAGATATTTTTGTGTTAGGCGAAGTATTTGTGGATGACTTAATGGAGAAGGCCGCTAGCTATGATATGAAAGACCGTAACGACATAGTTCATTTGCGCTCGTTGGTTGCTATTATTGATGAGCGTGTTACAGAAGTAATAAAGTTTTTAGTCGAATTAAAAAAAATACCCATTGTTATTGGTGGTGGCCATAATAACTCTTACGGAAACATAAGCGGCACTTTTCACGCATTAAATAAAAAAATTAATGTTATTAATTGCGACCCTCATTTAGATTTCCGTCAGTTAGAAGGAAGACATAGTGGTAATGGTTTTAGTTATGCATTTAAAAATGGGTTTGTAGATAAGTATGCCGTTGTGGCCATGCACGAACAATACAATAGTAAATTGGCTTTAGATCAGTTTAAGAATAACCCTTCGCAATTATTTTTTAATACGTATGAATCTGTTTTTGTGCGTGAAGAATTAGATTTTACAAAAGCCTTACACCAATGCATAGGTTTTGTAAAAGACCATGTGTGTGGTGTTGAATTAGACCTGGATGCTATTACCAATGTGCCAACCAGTGCTAAAACAAGCTCAGGTATATCGCCTGTGCAGGCAAGACAATATGTTTTTAATTGCGCCAAAAATTTAGATGCTGCTTATTTACACATGGCAGAAGGTGCGCCCGTATTATCTCACATGAAAGCCGATAACAAAACCGGAAAATTAATGGCTTACTTAAT
>JBEIEI010000153.1:0-7028 GCA_040382975.1 Flavobacteriales bacterium | reverse complement strand
TTAAAATATTTCGACTTTTTTCAACTTTATCCTCAATGGTATTAGTTAAAATTGTGCTATCCAAATTGTATAAATAAATAGACTCGACATGCAATAAAATTATGTCGGCCGCCAAAAAACTTGCTAAACCTATTGCATATTGAAGAGCGTTATCTGATGATTTCGAAAAATCTATTGGAACCAATATTTTAGTCATAATTATTTCTTTTACAACAAACATATTTATTTTAACAGCGCTTAAAAATGATTATCGTCACTTTATAACATGATATGGATTTTTTTTAAGTAGAATTCCTATTTTAAATTTCTTTACATTTGTTTATGCAAGTAAAATTTATTGGGGCTACAGAAACCGTTACAGGAAGTAAACATCTTATTCAAACAGATAAAGGGTTCATGGTTTTATTGGATTGTGGTTTATATCAAGGTTTAGGAAAAGAAACCGGTGTAATGAATCGTAATTTAGATCTAGATCCTGAAAAGATCGATGCGGTAATTTTATCACACGCTCATATTGATCACTCAGGTAATTTGCCACTTTTAGTAAAACAAGGTTTTTTAGGAACTATTTATTGCACCCCCCCAACCTTAGAAGTTGTGGAAGTATTATTAATGGATAGTGCTAAGATCCATGAAAACGATATTGAGTTTGTAAATAAAAGGCGAAAGCAGAATAATGAAGAATTGCTTGAACCTTTATATACCACAAAAGATGTTGAACGTTGTTTAAAGCACTTTAAAACAATTCCATATCAAGCAGAATTTTATTTAAATGATGAAATTTCACTTTTATATACCGACGCCGGACATATTTTGGGCAGCGCTGTAGTTAATTTAAAGTTAATAGATAAAACAAACAAAATAATTCGCTTAACCTATAGTGGTGATGTTGGAAAGTACAACGACATGCTTTTGCGCGACCCCGAAGTGTTTCCTCAGGCAGATTATATCATTTGCGAATCAACTTATGGCGACAGGTTGCATGAGGTGGATATAGATGCAGAAATGCATTTGTTACAGGTTGTAAAGAATACCTGTCTTGAAAAAAAGGGAAAACTTATTATTCCCGCTTTTAGTTTAGGGCGAACTCAAGAGATCGTTTTTGTTTTGGATAAACTAAAAAACAAAGGACTGTTACCAAATATTAAAATATATGTAGATAGTCCATTATCAACAAATATTACAAATATTATGCGTAAAAATGTAACCTGTTTTAATGATAAACTACAGGAGTATATTAAAACAGATCCAGACCCCTTTGGTTTTAGTAACTTAGTTTATATTCGAGAGCAGGTTGATTCAATGGCACTAAATAAAATTTCAGAGCCTTGCATCATTATTTCCGCTTCAGGAATGATGGATGCCGGTCGAATCAAACATCATTTAGCACATACTATCTCCGACTCAAAAAACACAATTTTGGTGGTTGGTTATTGTACTCCAAACTCGCTTGGTAGAAAAATAAAAGATAAAGAAAAAAATGTGAAGATCTTTGGAGAATTGTTTGAGCTAAACGCCGATGTGGAAGTGATAGATTCTTATAGCGCGCACGCTGATTATAATGAACTCATTCGTTTCCTCTCTTGCCAGGATAAGACAAAAATTAAAAAGCTGTTTTTGGTACATGGCGACCTGGAAGCAAAAATTTCATTCAAACAAAAGTTAATAAGCCTAGGTTATTTAGACGTTGTTATTCCAAATAGAAATGAACCATTTGTTTTAAATTGAAATTAAAACAAAAATTATTACCGGCTTAACCTGAAGCAAAATATAAAATGTCTACGAATAGTTTCAATATAAACGGCTTAACAGATGCGGAAGTTATTGAATCAAGAACCAAGTTCGGACAAAACACATTAGAATATAAAAAAGAAAATGGTTTTTTAGACGCTGTTAAAAGTATCGTTAAAGAGCCAATGGTTGTATTGCTGCTTTTTGCATCATCTATTTATTTTATAAGTGGAAATATAGATGATGGTCTTTTTCTTTCAGCTGCTATTATTATAGTTTCTGCTATTTCATTATATCAAGATTCCAGAAGCAGAAACGCCTTAGAGAAATTAAAAACTTTTACTCAGGCTAGTTGTAAGGTTATTCGTAATGGACAAATAATTGAAATAAAAAGCGATGATCTTGTTGTTGGTGATAGTTTGATGGTGGAGGAAGGTGCCGCTATTTCTGCCGACGGTGTAATTGTGCATTCAAACGATTTTTCAGTAAATGAATCTATTCTTACCGGAGAATCTTTTGCAGTTTATAAAGATAAAACTACCCAAGATAATTTAATTTATAAAGGCACAAATGTTTCCGGGGGCTTAGCAATCGCAACTGTTACCGCTATTGGTAACCAAACCAAATTGGGTAAAATCGGAAAAAGTCTTGAAAGTATTAAAGAAGAAAAAACACCTTTAGAATTGCAAGTAAATAATTTCGTAAAGAAGTTAGTGATTGTCGGTGCAATTGTTTTTGTTGTTGTGTGGGCAATTAATTTTTTTCGCTCATTCGATGTTCTGGATAGTTTTATAAAAGCGCTTACAATAGCCATGAGTATTTTGCCGGAAGAGATCCCGGTGGCTTTTACAACCTTTATGGCACTTGGCGCCTGGCGATTAATGAAAATGGGCATTGTTGTAAAGCAAATGAAAACGGTTGAAACTTTAGGAAGTGCAACCGTTATTTGCACCGATAAAACAGGAACTATCACCGAAAATAAAATGAGTTTGGCTAAGTTGTTTGTTTTAAAAACGCAAAAAATTTCAGAGCCCGAAAAAGCCTTAGGTGAGGAGGAAAAAGAACTGATCACACTTGCTATGTGGGCTAGCGAACCTATACCATTCGATCCAATGGAAATTGCTCTGCACAAGGCCTATTCAAGTTCAATTTCGCAAGACGAGAGACCCGAATTTAAAATGACACATGAATACCCATTGGAAGGTAAACCTCCAATGATGACCCATTTGTTTGAAAACAAGGATGGAAAAAGGATCATTGCTGCCAAAGGCGCGCCTGAGGCAATGATAAATGTGTCTGGCCTTACAGCGATAGAAAAACAACATATTGAAGAGGCAATTCATGAACTTACGGCGGAAGGTTTTCGCGTATTGGGTGTTGGCCAAGCGGTTTTTTCAGGACATAAGTTTCCCCTGCGCCAACAAGAATTTAAATTTCAATTTATAGGGTTAGTAGCTTTTTACGACCCGCCTAAAAAAAATATAAGAGAGGTTTTTGAAAACTTCTATAAGGCTGGTATTACAGTTAAGATCGTTACCGGCGATAATGCCGCTACCACAACCGCCATTGCAAAACAAATTGGGTTTAGAGGATACGAAAAAAGTTTAACGGGCGATGATCTAATGAAATTATCGGATGCGGAATTACAAGAACGCGTATTAGATACACATATTTTTACCCGAATGTTTCCGGATGCTAAATTAAAGATAATAAATGCCTTAAAAGCCAAAGATCAAATTGTGGCAATGACCGGAGATGGTGTAAACGACGGGCCTGCTTTAAAAGCCGCACACATAGGCATTGCTATGGGTAAAAAAGGAACGGAAATTGCTAAGCAGGCTGCTTCTCTTATTTTAGTGGAGGACGATCTGTCAAAAATGGTTGATGCCGTTGCCATGGGTAGAAAAATTTATACCAACCTAAAAAAAGCAATACAATACATCATTTCAATTCATATTCCAATTATTTTAACTGTATTTGTTCCTTTGGCATTTGGCTGGATATACCCTAATATCTTTTCGCCTATACATGTTATTTTTTTAGAATTAATTATGGGGCCAACTTGCTCCATTATTTATGAAAACGAGCCCATAGAAAAAAACACAATGGATCAAAAGCCTCGTATTTTTACAAATACATTTTTTAATTGGAAAGAATTAGCGAACAGTATATTTCAGGGTTTAATGATTGCCGCGGGTAGTTTAATTGCCTATCAATACGCAGTAACAAGTGGTTTAAGCGAAGCAACTACCAGGTCAATAGTTTTTACTGTGCTAATTTCTTCTAACATATTTTTAACCCTTGTAAACCGCTCATTCTATTATTCCGTAATTACCACATTAAAATATAAAAATAATTTGGTATTGCTTATTGTTGGGATAACTATCACTATTTCGGGACTACTACTTTACATTACCCCGCTCGCCAAATTTTTTCAGTTCGAAACTTTATCACTTAGTCAATTAGCTTTAAGTATTGGGCTTGGCTTTATTTTTGTTATTTGGTTTGAGATAGTTAAATGGCGAAAAAGAGCGTAGGTATCATCTAATTAAAAGGCTTTTTTCTTAAAAACATACCCTAATTTTCATATTCGATAAAAATAAATTTTCTAAAACTGACTTTTGTCATTTTTTTTAAATTTTCGATTTAGACCTTTGTTGGTTGTTTCGAAAAAAAATGAATACCTTGGGAGAAAATAATGATAAAGAAATGGAAAGCCTAAAAGCTTTATTCGAGTACGCTACAGAAGGAATAATTATAGCAGATCAATTCGGTTCAATTACCCAGGCCAATCCAAGTGCCGAAAGATTATTTGGATACGAAAAAAATGAATTAATTAACCAAAAGATCGAGGTGTTGGTCCCTAAAAAATACTCTGCCTCTCATGAAAAGCATCGTGAGGGATACAACAAAAATCCTCATCCGAGAACTATGGGAAAGGGTTTGGAGCTATTTGGAAAACGTAAAAACGGGGAAGAGTTGCCAATCGAAATTAGTTTAACTCATTACAAAAACAACAATGACTTATTTGTTATAGCTTTTATAATTGATATTTCTGACAGAAAATTAGCCGAAGAAAAAGTAAAACGCAACAATATCGAACTTGAATTAAAGGTAGAAGAGCGTACAAAAATTTTAAAGGAAACTTTGCATGAGTTAGAAGCCTCTAAAGATGAATTAAGTATTGCCCTTGAAAAGGAAAAAGAGTTAAACGATATGAAATCGCGTTTTGTTACTATGGCATCTCATGAGTTTAGAACTCCGCTAAGCACCATATTATCCTCTGCTGCACTTATCGGCAAATATAAAAACACCGATGATGAAGATAAAAGGCATAAACACGTTAATAGAATTAAATCGGCAGTGTCCAATATGACCTTAATTTTAAATGATTTCTTATCTGCCGGAAAATTAGAAGAAGGAAAGATCAGTGTAAATTATTGTTCAATTAATATTTCCTCATACGTTAACGAATGTCTTAGTGAACTTGGCAATTATTTAAAAACCGGACAGGAAATAAAATATTCTCATGATGGAGCTCAAGAGTTTGTTTGCGACAAACAGTTTTTAAAGAACATCATCATTAATTTAGTTTCAAATTCAAGTAAATTTTCTGCAGAAGATAAGATCATAGAGGTTACCACAGTTGTAAAAAATTCAGAATTACAACTCGTTATTAAAGATAATGGAATAGGCATTCCTGTTAATGAGCAGAAAAATTTATTTGAACGATTTTTTAGAGCTAAAAACGCATTAAATATTCAGGGTACCGGCTTAGGGTTAAATATTGTTGCCAAATACATAGAAGTAATGAACGGAACAATAAAGTTTGAAAGTGAATTAAATAAAGGAACAGTTTTTTATATTAACATACCATCACACAATGAAGACAATATTATTAATTGAAGACAGTCACGAAGTTAGAGAGAATACTGCGGAGATTCTCGAATTAGCTAATTATAAAGTAATTCAAGCCGAAAACGGTAAGGTTGGCGTTGAAATCGCGTCAGCAAATCACATCGACTTAATAATTTGTGATATCATGATGCCGATCTTGGACGGTTATGGAGTGATACATTTGTTGAGCAAAAATCCTAAAACAGCTTCGATCCCATTTATATTTTTAACAGCAAAATCTGAACGTGGCGATTTTAGAAAAGGAATGGAAATGGGGGCAGATGATTATATCACAAAACCTTTTGATGATATAGAATTACTAAGAGCCGTTGAAAGTAGGTTGAAAAAAGCTGAAGCCTTAAAAAGTGAGTATTCACGAGATGAAGCCGGAATTAATACATTTTTAGATGAAGCTAAATCCCTGAAAGAATTAAAAAATTTAAGTGATTCGGCAAAACTGAAGGTTTTTAAAAAGAAAGAATTAATTTATACCGAAGGGAATAACCCAAATTATCTTTATTTACTCCAAAGCGGTAAGGTAAAAACTTTTAGAGCTCATGAGTATGGAAAAGAGCTTATAATCTCTCTTCAAAAGGAAGGAGATTTTTTTGGATATACTGCCTTATTGGATGAAACTCCTTATAATGAAAGTGCCGAAGCTCTGGAAGATTCAAGTGTGGTGTTAATCCCAAAAGAAGATTTTTATGCTTTATTGAATAATAACCATGGTGTAATGAAACGATTTGTTAGATTGCTGTCTAACGAAATTCAAGAGAAAGAAGAGCAGCTCCTTAAAATGGCTTATAGCAGCGTAAAAAAACGTGTGGCAGAAGCGCTTGTTAAGCTACAAAAACAATATCAACAAAACTCTAAAGATGTTTTTAGTATTTCTATTTCTCGCGAAGATCTTGCAAATATTGTAGGTACTGCAACCGAATCGTTGATAAGAACTTTAAGTGATTTTAAACACGAAGGTTTAATTGAAATTAAAGGAAGTAATATTACAATTTTAGATATTACAAAATTTGAAAGTTATATTAAAAAATATTTTTAGGAATAAAACCGATTAAATTTTTTAATTAATAGTATTGAATAAACTTCAAATTAGAAACTTGAGTATATTTAAATAATTCTTTTAAGGATGCGTTTGATTTATTGAGTGTGTAAATCTGAATTAGTTTCCAAAAAACAGTCTTTAAACTATTTACATAACTATTTGGAATATTAACAATGATAAAAGTTTCTGCTATACACGAAAAAACAATACGTTGCTCTAAATTATCCCATTTATCAATATTAAGAGTGCAATAATTGATTAAATACTGGGCATGAAATTGAAATTTAATAGCATCATCCTGAAATTTTAGAAAAAATAATTTGTAAGACAAATATCTTAATCG
>JBEIEI010000152.1:0-7062 GCA_040382975.1 Flavobacteriales bacterium | reverse complement strand
GTTAATAATAATAAACGAATGTGCATGCCGTCCACATCGGCATCGGTTGCAATAATTACATTATTATAACGCAACTCTTCTAAATTGTCTTCAATATTTAAAGCAGCTTGTAATAAGTTAAACTCTTCGTTTTCGTAAACTATCTTTTTGCCAAGACCAAAACAATTTAAAGGTTTGCCTTTTAAACTAAATACTGCCTGTGTATTTACATCGCGGGTTTTTGTTATCGATCCACTAGCTGAATCTCCCTCACAAATAAAGAGTGAGGTCTCTAAACGTCTCGAATCTTTAATGTCATCTAAATGTGTGCGGCAATCGCGTAATTTTTTGTTGTGTAGAGATGATTTTTTCGCGCGATCTCTTGCTAATTTTTGTATACCTGAAAGTTCTTTACGCTCGCGTTCATTGGCAACGATCTTTGCTTCGATGGCTCGCGCAGTTTCAGGATTTTTATGAAGATAATTATCTAAATGCTGCTTCATAAAATCATTTATAAAGCTACGCATGCTTTGTCCGCCCGGAGCAATCTCTGATGAACCTAATTTTGTTTTTGTTTGTGATTCAAAGATGGGTTCTGATACTTTTATTGAGACAGCCGCAACAATTGATTTACGTACATCCGAAGGATCAAATTCTTTTTTATAAAATTCACGAATGGTTTTTACTAGCGCTTCTCTGAATGCCGCTTGGTGTGTACCACCCTGGGTTGTATACTGACCGTTTACATAACTGTAATATTCTTCACTGTAATGTTCGTTGCTGTGGGTCATTGCCAATTCAATATCATCCCCTCTTAAATGAATTATCGGATAAATGATCTCACCGGTAATATTTTTCTCTAATAGATCTTTTAATCCATTATCTGATTTATATTCTTGTCCGTTTAAATATAATTTAAGTCCGGTATTTAAGAAAGCATAGTTCCATACCATTCTGTCAATGTACTCATGCACAAAATGGTATTTTTTAAAGATGGAATCATCTGGTCTGAATTCCACCATGGTTCCGTTTTTTTCGGTTGTAGAAACTAATTTATGCTCCTTAATTAATTCACCTTTACTAAACTCTGCAGTTTTTGATTGCCCGTCGCGGTATGCAGTTACCTTAAAATTAATAGATAATGCGTTTACAGCTTTTGTACCAACACCATTTAAACCAATTGATTTTTTAAAGGCTTCGCTATCGTATTTACCACCGGTGTTCATTTTAGAAACTACCTCTACCACTTTACCTAAGGGGATACCACGACCGTAATCGCGAATAGAAACAACCCCCTCTTTAACATTGATCTCGATCTTATTCCCTTCTCCCATCATAAACTCGTCGATCGAGTTATCCATCACCTCTTTTAAGAGAACGTAAATACCATCATCAAAAGCGCTTCCATCTCCTAATTTACCTATGTACATTCCGGGGCGTGTACGAATGTGTTCTTTCCAGTCTAACGACCGGATATTGTCTTCTGTATAATTTGATTTAGCCATTTTTTATAATCCTAGTTTCAAGTTTTTTGTTTCTTGTCGATGTTATTTTATTGTTCAACTTTTTCTCGAATGTTAACCAGTATTTAAGTGATGATTTTCTGTTAATTGATTTTTAACCTCGGGTATAAAACCAGAAACTTAAAACCAGAAACAATTTAATCCCCATCTATGAGATTACCTAATCCGCCTAAAATACTTCCTTCTTCTTTTCTATTTCCTTTACCGTAAGATAAAATTCTTCCGGCTAATCTGCTAATAGGTAACGTTTGTATCCATACTTTACCCGGACCTTTAAGTAAAGCATAAAAAACGCCTTCGCCACCAAATAAAGTATTCTTAATTCCACCAATAAATTGTATGTCGTAGTTAACGTTACTTGTAAAACCAACAATACAGCCGGTATCAATTTTAAGGATCTCGCCGGCTTGTAATTCTTTTTCAATTACGTGTCCGCCACTGTGAACAAAGGCTAAGCCGTCGCCTTCCAGTTTTTGCATAATAAAACCTTCGCCACCAAATAAACCTGTGCCTAATTTTTTCTGAAATTCAATTCCTACAGCAACACCTTTTGCAGCGCATAAAAAACTATCTTTCTGACAAATAATCTTTCCTCCTAGTTTTGAAAGATCCATTGGAATGATCTTTCCTGCATACGGTGCAGCAAAAGTAATTTGACGTTTTTGCGAAGAATTATTTGTGTAAACGGTCATAAATAAATTTTCGCCGGTTAACAATCGTTTACCTGCCGAAAATAATTTATCCATAAAACCTGTTTGATTACCGTCTCCAAATAATGTTTGCATCTGAATACCATCGGTCATCATCATAAAACTTCCCGGTTCTGCAATTACCGCTTCTTGTGGATCTAATTCCACTTCCACACATTGCATTTCTTCACCAAATAATTTGTAATCGATCTCGTGATTGTTCATATTTTATTTCTTGTTTCTAGTTCCTGAATTTATGTTTTTAGTTCTGCGTTTCCTTTTTAAATTTATTACCTCTGTGCTCGGTGTTGTTTAAATAACTAATAAATTTGGCAATTTTACTTGCCAATAGCAAACAATCTTCTTGAAGTAAATCATGTTTTTCTTTTTCAAGAAAACTTTTATCTAAGGCCCTGTAAAGCTGCGATCTTACTTCTCCTAAAGAACCTTTTGAAATGGCCAAAAATTGTATAAATTCTCTATTCCCATCTCTTTCAAATCCTTCAGAAATATTATCCATTACTGAACCAGCAGAACGATCTAATTGTGATTTTAATTCATAATTCCTGCTTTCATTTAACTTGTCTAGTAATGGAAGAATCTTAATATTTAACTCTCTGGCTATTTGCCAAATATCTAAATCTTCAAATCTTTTTATTGTTGCCATAACTAGAAACTTAAAACTAGAAACCTGAAATAATTAAACGTTAAAACGGAAATGCATTACATCCCCATCATTAACGATGTATTCTTTTCCTTCAATTTTTAATTTGCCTGCATCTCTGCAAGCAGCTTCAGAACCTAAAGTAATAAAATCTTTATAAGCAATAACTTCTGCCTTAATAAATCCTTTTTCAAAATCTGTGTGAATAACACTAGCCGCTTGTGGGGCAGTCATCCCTTTAGTAATGGTCCAAGCGCGAACTTCTTTTACGCCTGCCGTAAAGTAGGTTTGTAAGTTTAGTAGTTTGTAGGCCGACTTAATTAATTTATTTACACCCGGCTCATCTAATCCCATATCTGCCAAAAACATTTGTTTTTCTTCAAAGGTTTCTAATGCGGCGATCTCGCTTTCCATTTGTGCAGTAATAATTAATATTTCTGCAGCTTCACTTTTAACAGCTTCTCTAACTGCATCTACGTGCTTGTTGCCCGTTTTAGCCGAAGCCTCGTCAACATTACAAACATACATTACCGGTTTAATGGTAAGTAAGTGTAAGTCGGCAATGTAGGGAAGTTCATTTTCTTCCAAAGTACAAGCTCTGGCAGACTTTCCACTCTCTAAAGTATCTTTTAGTTTTGTTAAGGCAGCAAAGGTTTTCACAGCTTCTTTATCTGCACCAACTTTAGCCATCTTTTCATATTTTTTCATCTTTGCTTCAACGCTTTCAAGATCTTTTAGTTGAAGCTCGGTATCAATAATTTCTTTATCTCTTACTGGATTAACGTTTCCATCCACATGCACCACATTATCATCATCAAAACATCTTAAAACATGTAAGATCGCATCGCACTCACGAATATTCCCTAAAAATTTATTTCCAAGCCCCTCTCCTTTACTGGCACCCTTTACAAGGCCTGCAATATCAACGATCTCAACGGTTGTTGGTAAAATATTTTGAGGTTTTACAAACTCTGCCAATTTATTCAAACGCTCATCCGGAACGGTTGTTGTGCCCACATTTGGATCAATTGTGCAAAAAGGAAAATTTGCCGCCTGAGCTTTAGCATTACTTAAACAATTAAACAAAGTGGATTTTCCAACATTAGGTAATCCAACAATTCCACATTTTAGGGCCATAATAATTACAAATTAATAATAAATAAAACGTGCAAATATACTAATATCAAAGGCTTTTTGGCGAATCGTTAAAAACAAAAAAACTTTAGTTTTTAACATCCTGTATTTATTATCAACATTGCACTTATAAGCTATAAGCAAATGCTAATTTTGCCGCAAATAGTAATGTAATGGCCAATATCGAAGAATTAAAAAATTTATCTACCCAAGTTAGAAGAGATATAGTAAGAATGGTGCACGCCGTTAGTTCAGGACATCCTGGCGGCTCTTTAGGTTGTGTGGAATACTTGGTTGCCCTTTATAAAGTTGTTATGAAGCACGATCCTGCTGCTTTTACAATGGATGGTAAAAACGAAGATCTTTTCTTTTTGAGTAACGGACATATTAGTCCGGTTTTTTACAGTGTTTTAGCACGTGCCGGTTATTTTCCGGTTGAAGAATTAAAAACTTTTCGTAAGCTGAATTCGCGTTTACAAGGCCATCCAACCACCCACGAAGGTTTACCGGGAGTTAGAATAGCAAGCGGTTCCTTAGGACAAGGCATGAGCGTTGCAATTGGTGCGGCTTTGGCAAAAAAGTTAAATAACGATGATCGCACAGTTTACAGTTTACATGGTGATGGTGAGTTGCAAGAAGGTCAGATTTGGGAAGCTGCTATGTACGCTTCGGCAAATAAAGTAGATAACCTAATTTCTACAGTTGATTATAATGGAAGACAAATTGATGGCGACGTTGAAAATGTGCTTTCATTAGGAAATCTAAGAGCAAAGTTTGAATCCTTTGGTTGGACAGTTCTTGAAAACAATCAAGGTAACGACATTGAAAGCGTAATAAACTCCTTTAGCGAAGCAAAAGCATTATTAGGTAATGGAAAACCAATTATGATTTTAATGAAGACTGAAATGGGAATGGGAATTGATTATATGATGGGAACCCACAAATGGCATGGCTCTGCACCAAACGATGAGCAATTAGAAAAAGCTCTGGCTCAGTTAGAGGAAACAGAGAAAGATTACTAGGAATTATAAATTTTAAATGTTGAATTTTAAATGAATTTTTTATTGAATAAAAATAGTTTAATAAAATATTTTTTAATTTATAATCTAGCATTTATAATTTCACATTCTGCATCTTCCCAAGTAACCAACCGCATACTTTTTATTTTTGATGATTCGTACAGTATGTACGCGCCCTGGAATAGCAATATAAAAATTGAAGTTGCTAAAAAAGTAATGGGTGAGTTTTTGGATAGTTTAAAAAATTTGCCAAACCTTGAACTAGCCTTACGTTGCTACGGACATACCACTTTTTTTAAGCCGGACAGAAATTGCAAAGACAGTAAATTGGAAGTCCCTTTTGCAGATGCAACAATTAATTCCTTAAAAATAAAACAGCGTATTCAAAAGTTGGAGCCGCTTGGCACAACACCTATAGCGTATTCTTTGGGCGAATGTGTTAACGATTTTACACCAAAAAGCAATTGCCGTAATATTGTTATTTTAATTACCGATGGTATTGAAGAGTGTAACGGAAATCCTTGCCAGGTAAGTATCGAACTACAAAAAAAAGGTATTTTCCTTCGTCCCTTTGTTATTGGGGTTGGCTTGGATGTTAAGTTTGCCGATATTTTTGCCTGCATGGGTAAATTTTACGATGTAAGTAACGAAGCTAATTTTAAAGATGTTTTAAAATTGGTATTAACCGAAGCGATCACGCAAACAACTGTACAAGTTGATCTTTTAGATATTTTAAAAAAGCCAACCGAAACAGATGTTGACATGACATTTTACGAGGCAGGAACAACTAAAGTAAAATATAATTACCTGCACACGATTAATCATCGAGGCAATCCGGATACGCTGGTGTTAGACCCTGATCTAAAATACGATCTGGTTGTTCATACTATTCCTGCCCAAGAAAAGAAAAATATTTCGATCATAAAAGGCAAGCACAATATCATAAAATTAGATGCGCCGCAAGGCTATTTAAAATTAGAATTAGATGGAACCATTAATAAATACAACCCTACTACTTTAGTAAGGAAAGGTGGCGATTTGGTTACCTTAAACGTTCAGGATTTTGGTAAAGTAGAAAAATACATTGTTGGTAAATATGACCTTGAAGTGCTTACTTTCCCGAGAATAACTTTAAAAGATGTTGAGATAAAACAAAGTTCTACCAATACCATAAAAATCCCGACTAGCGGCAATGTTTTATTTAGTAAGCAGGGAACAGGTTATGGTAGTATTTATTTAGATGATGGAAAAACAGTGGTTTGGGTTTGTAACTTAAATTCTACACTCCAAAACGAAATTATATATTTACAACCCGGTAAATATAAAGTTGTATTTAGGTATGACTTTGCCAAAGAAACAGTTAAAACCATTGAAAGAAATTTTGAAGTAAAATCAGGCATAGCGCAAACCGTTAGGCTACTATAAATTATAAAATGAAAAAATATACTTATACAGAAAAAAAAGATACACGTTCTGGCTTTGGTGCCGGTTTATCTGAGTTAGGAAAATCAAATCCGAATGTTGTTGCTTTATGCGCCGACTTAACAGGTTCATTAAAAATGGATGCTTTTCAAAAAGCACACCCTGAGCGTTTCTTTCAAATAGGAATTGCGGAGGCTAATATGATGGGCATTGCAGCTGGATTAACTATAGGTGGTAAAATTCCTTTTACCGGAACTTTTGCAAATTTTAGTACAGGTCGTGTTTATGATCAAATTCGTCAAAGCATCGCCTATTCAGGAAAAAATGTAAAGATCTGTGCTTCGCACGCAGGACTTACTTTAGGCGAAGATGGTGCAACACATCAAATATTAGAAGATCTTGGTTTGATGAAAATGTTACCCGGAATGGTAGTAATAAATCCATGTGACTACAATCAAACAAAAGCTGCAACCATTGCTATTGCTGATTACGAAGGACCGGTATATTTACGATTCGGTCGTCCAACCATTCCAAATTTTACGCCTGCCGATCAAAAATTTGAGATCGGAAAAGCAGTGATGTTAAACGAAGGAACAGATGTAACGATTATTGCAACCGGACATTTAGTTTGG
>JBEIEI010000151.1:0-7144 GCA_040382975.1 Flavobacteriales bacterium | reverse complement strand
TCTTTTATTTTCAATTCTAAACTAGCAATATTTTCTTCCGACTTTTTTATTTGAGAACGAATTTGTTTTTGCTCTGCATCGTTATTCTTTTCTAAAACGCTCGGAGCAACAACCGCTTTCTTTTCTTCCTTAACTTCTTGCGCTCTTCCGGTCTTATCTAGATCAAGTTGATTTAATCGTTCTACCTTACGAATTTGCATGAATTCTTCAATATCGCATAAATATTCTTTTACGGCACCATCTCTAAATTCAAACAAACGGTTGCAAATGCCTTTCATAAAATCTCTATCGTGACTAACCATGATCACCGTTCCTTCGTAATCGATCAGCGCTTTCTTTAATATATCCTTCGAACGAATATCTAAGTGATTGGTAGGCTCATCCATTAACAATAAATTGTATGGCTCCAACAATAATTTACATAATGCCAAACGTCCGCGCTCTCCCCCACTCAATACCTGTACTTTTTTATCTATATCTTCTCCTCTAAATAAAAATGAGCCCAACAAACCACGTACTTGTTTACGCACTTCGCCAACCGCCGCTTCATCAATAGTTTCAAATACAGTTTTCTTTGGATCTAATTTTTCTTCCTGATCTTGCTCAAAGTAACCCATCATAACACTATGACCTAATTGTACAGTGCCATCATGTTCAACTTTTTTAGCGATCATTTTCATCATGGTACTTTTTCCTTCACCATTACGGCCAACTAAGCCGATCTTTTCGCCTTTAGTGATAATAAATTCAGCTCCCGAAAAAATATGTTTTGGTCCGTAATGTTTACCTGCATTTTCTACAGTTAAAACAATTTTACCGCTATGTGCCGGTGCCGGAAAACGAAAGTTCATGGCCATGTTGTCGGCATCATCTACCTCAACAATTTCCATACGATCTAATTTTTTTATCAACGATTGTGCAAAGGCTGCCTTACTGGCTTTTGCGCGGTACTTATCAATTAACACTTCTGTTTGATTGATGATCTTTTGCTGATTCTTTGCAGCATTTTCTTGCTGCTCTTTACGCTCTTGACGTAAAATTAAGTAACGCGAATAATTTGTTTTGTAATCGTAAATTTTTTGGTTGGAAATTTCTATCGTACGATTGGTTACACTATCTAAAAACGTTTTATCGTGACTGATCAACATCACAGCGCCCGGAAAAGTTTCCATAAATTCTTCCAGCCACATAATTGCTTCAATATCCAGGTGATTCGTAGGCTCATCTAATAATAAAATATCCGGTCGTTGTAGTAACAACTTAGCTAACTCAATACGCATTCTCCAGCCTCCGCTAAATTCAGCAGTTTGTCTGGTAAAATCTTTAGGTCCAAAACCAAGTCCTTTTAAGATCTTCTCGATCTCTTCACTTCTATTACTTGCGCCAAGCATATCAAGGCGGGTATATACTTCTGTTTGCTCTTCAATTAATTTAGAGTATGAATCGCTTTCATAATCCGTACGCGTTTCCATTTGATGATTAATTTCATCAATACGCAATTCTAATTTTTGAATTTCTTCGTAAGCAGTTGCTGTTTCTTCAAACACCGTGCGACCATGTTGATGGATCATATCCTGCGGTAAATAACCAATGGTACATGATTTAGGCATCGAGATCTCACCTTTGGTAGGATTTTGTTGTCCGGATAAAATTTTAAGCAAAGTACTTTTACCTGCACCATTTTTACCAGCTAAACCAATTCTATCTTTAGGATTTATTAAAAAGGAAATATTATCAAAAAGATTATATCCACCAAAACTTACTGTTACACCGTTAACCGAAATCATTATTTTTCAAAAAATTATTAAGCGGTAAAGATAGGCTAATTTTGAGAGATTCTAATAGGTTTGGCGATAATAAATTGTAAAATAAATGTAGGCGATAGAACACGGATAATGCGGATAAAACAGATAACCACGGATAAATAAAAAAAATCTGCGTAAATCAGCTAAATCAGCGTCATCTGTGTTCCATCACCTAACTTAATTCATAATTAACCTCAACCAATTTATCCATTTCTAATAAAAAAGTATCGTTAATTTCTATCTTACTTTTTTTAGAAAACAGTTTTACGTTTTGATGTTGTTCCTCATCTTCCACATAAAACTCCACACTGCTTTTGCCAACATTTTGATTAATGAGCTTATCTAATTTATTGATCAGATTTTCGTTAACATTCGCCAACTTAACTTTCATGCGAATTAAACTAAACGCATTTGATTTTACATCATCCAATAATTCAATTTTGCTGATCTTAATTTCTAAACTGCCGGGTTGATGATAACGTTCCTGAACCTTTGCACGCACAAAAACAAACAAGCCTTGCACCATGTATTTGTTATATTCAACAAAATCTTTTCCAAACAACATTAACTCTGTTGATCCAAAATAATCTTCAATAATTAATTTACCAAAGGCGTTACCGGTTTTACTGGTGCGGTTTTCAAAGCCGGTGATAATTCCACCAAATATTACTTCGCGATTTTTAAAAGGTTCTAAACCTGCTTTTAATTGCGCACAGTTAGCATTGCATTTATATTCAATAATTAATTTATAAGGATCTAAAGGGTGACCGCTAATAAAAAAACCTACCACTTCTTTTTCTCTACTTAATTGTTCTAAAGCGTTCCAGGGCTCGGCCTTAGGCATTTGCGGCTCCGACACTTCTACTTCATTTTCCTCTCCAAATAAACTTGCTTGTGAAGTATCGTTACCTAAATTTTTCTGATTGCCATAACGGATCATTCTATCTGTTAAAGTCAAACCATCCGGGTCTAAAGTAAAGAACATAGAGCGGGTCATGTTCTCAAAACTATCCATAGCTCCGGATAATGCTAAGCCTTCTATACTTTTTTTATTTACGGCTTTACTGTCTAATCTCGCAGCAAGATCAAATACATTTTTATATGGCCCGTTAGCATCGCGTTCTTCAACAATAGCATTTACTACATTCTCTCCAACGCCTTTAATACTGGCCATTCCAAAACGAATGTTGCCATTTGCCATTACACTAAATTTTCCAAAACCTTCGTTAACATCCGGACCTAATACTTTTAAACCTGCACGTTTACACTCTTCCATAAAAAAGGCTATTGCCTCAATACTTCCTGCATGATTTAAAGTTGAAGCCATATACTCACTCGGATAATGAGCTTTTAAATAAGCGGTTTGAAACGCCACGTAAGCGTAACAAGTAGAGTGTGATTTGTTGAAGGCGTAACTTGCAAACGCTTCCCAATCCTTCCATACTTTTTCAAGTACTTTAGCATCGTGTCCGTTCTTTGTTGCATTGTCAATAAATAAAGGCTTTAATTTATCTAGGGTTTTTTTATCTTTTTTACCCATGGCCTTACGCAAAACGTCGGCATCACCTTTTGTAAAGTTTGCCAACTTTTGACTTAAACGCATTACCTGTTCTTGATAAACGGTGATACCATAAGTTTCTTTTAAGAACTCATCCATCCCTTCCAAATCGTAGGTTATAGCCTCACGACCATGTTTACGATTAATGTAATTTGGAATGTAGGCAATTGGTCCCGGGCGATATAATGCGTTCATCGCAATTAGATCGGTAAAACTATCGGGTTTAAGTTCCTTTAATGATTTTTGCATGCCGGCACTCTCATACTGAAAAATACCGTTTGTTTCGCCACGCTGAAAAAGTTCATATGTTTTTTCGTCTTCAAGAGAGATAGCATCAATATCTATTTCAATGCTATGATTTTGCTTGATCAAGGCAACAGCATCTTTAATAATAGTAAGTGTACGTAAACCTAAAAAGTCCATTTTTAGCAAACCCGCACTTTCTGCTACAGAGTTGTCAAACTGAGTAACCAACATTTCGCTGTCTTTACCTTTTGTAACAGGCACATATCGCACCATCTCGCCGGGAGTAATAATTACCCCGCAGGCGTGAATACCGGTATTACGCAAACAACCTTCTAATTCATATGCTTGATTTAGAACAATTGCTTCATCATTTTTTTCTTCGGCTAATTTTCTGAAAGCATGCGATTGTTCAATTACCTCGCGTTTGCCTTCTATTTTACCAAGATATTTTGGATCGATGCCGCCCGGTTTTAACAAGGCTTTTAATTTGGCATCCAAACTATCGGGAAACATTTTGGTTAAACGGTTAGCACTATCTAAAGGAAGGTCTAAAACCCTTGCCGTATCTTTGATAGCGGACTTGCCTCCCATTGTACCGTAAGTAATAATTTGAGCAACTTGATTGGCGCCGTATTTATTAATTACATAATCAATAACAGCACCGCGCCCTTCATCGTCAAAGTCAATATCAATATCGGGCATACTTACACGATCGGGATTTAAGAAACGCTCAAAGAGGAGATCGAACTTAATTGGATCAACATTAGTAATTCCTAAACAATAAGCAATTGCAGAACCCGCAGCAGAACCACGACCAGGACCAACAGCCACACCCAACCTTCGCGCCTCGGTAATAAAATCGGCAACAATTAAAAAGTAACCGGGGTATCCCATTCTTTCGATGGTTGCCAACTCAAAATCAATACGTTCTTTTTTATCCGGTGTCAATTCAGGATAACGTTTAGTTGCACCCTGGTAGGTAAGCTCTGTCATGTAAACAAACTGTTCGGCAATTATTCTTACCTCAGCTTTTTCATGTTCGATTTGCTCAGCACTATAATTTTTTGCTGCCCAATCTTTTTCTTTTAGCGCTACAATGCGGGCGAATGAAGCGTTTATAGCATCTACGTTATTTGCAATAAAATCTTCAGCAATTTCAAATTTGGGTAAAAGCACTTCTCTACCTAATTTAAATTGCTCAATTTTATTTACAATTAAATTTGTATTCTCTAATGCTTCCGGCAGATCATTAAATAAAGCGGCCATTTCTGCCGGTGATTTAAAATAAAATTCATCGTTAGGCATACCATACCTAAAGCCTCGTCCTTTACCCTTAGGCGTTTCAAGCTTTTCGTTATCTTTAACACACAATAAAATATCGTGTGATTTAGATCCTTTTTTATCAATATAATAATTGCTGTTTGCGGCAAAATAATTTACGTTATGCTTTTTAGCATAAGCCAATAATTTTTCGTTTGCATATTCTTCGTCCTGCGTTTTATATTGTCTATTTAGTTCAACATAAAAATCTTCCCCGAATTGTTCGAGATACCATAAAAAAGCATTTTCGCCTTGCTGTTCGCCTAAATTAATAATGCTATAGGGCACTTCAGAATTTAACGAACCTGTTGTGGCAATTAAACCTTCTTTATATTTTACTAAAATATCTTTATCTATACGAGGCACGTAATAGGCGCCATCAATTAATCCGATAGAACTAATGCGGCATAAATTTTCGTAACCCTTACGGTTTTTAGCAATTAATACCTGTGTGAATCCGTTGTCTTTTTTGGTTTTATCTTTGTGGTCGGCACAAATATTTACCTCGCAACCAAGTATGCATTTTAATTCGTTTTTCTTTTCTCCCTTTATTTCACCTTTATCAATTGCATCATTATGCTCTTTTATTTTTTTATTCTGGCTATCAATTTCTTTCCAAAACAAAAACGCACCATACATATTACCATGATCTGTTAAGGCAACACCCGGGCTTTTAAATTCAAGAGCTTTAGCAACAATTGAAGAAACATCGCTTGTAGACTGTAATACCGAAAACTGTGTGTGATTATGAAGATGACTGAATTTAACATCCACATTTGCCAAAACATTAGATGCTTCAACAGATGCTAGCTTTGAGGCTTCTTCGCGCTCTTTAGCTTCCTTAGCCTTTCGCTCTTTCCAGTATTGTTCATGCTTAGATAACTCAGTAAAATCGGGGGCTATATAGTTAATGGTTGGCAGCATATCTGCCGAAACCTCGGTTACTTTGGTAATTCCTCTTTTTATGATCTCAAAAAAAACTTTTGTTGTGGCTGCAACGTCAAATGCAGCATTATGCGCCTCGTCGAAACCCTTATTAAATAATTTTTGATATAATTCAGTAAGTGTTGGCCATTTGAATTTACCACCACGCCCACCGGGAATAGCGCAATATTCGGTAGTTTGATCGTTTTTAGTATCAATAAACGCCTTGCCTACAAGTACATTAGGTAAACCGCAACGCAATAATTCTGCCCCAATAATATTTATATCAAACTCGATATTATGCCCGCATAAGTAGTTGGTTTGACCAACGATATCAATAAATTTTTGTAAAGTATTTTTTAATTCCTGTCCTTCTTCGTTGGCACGTTCGTTAGTAATACCATGAATTTGTATGGTAGCAAATGGAATGGTATAACCCTCCGGCTTAACAATAATGGAGTCGTTTTGCAGAAGATTACCGTTGGCATCATGCAGCTGCCAGGCGATCTGAACCATACGTGGCCAATTGTCAAAATCGGTTAAAGGCGCGTTATAGTTACGCGGAAGGCCGGTTGTTTCAGTATCAAATATTAAAAACATGCGTTTTTTGTCCTATTTTAAATAAATTTCAATCAATAAAGGGGATCATAAATTTACGCTAAAAATGTCCTTTTTCTTGCGTTTGTTGAAAAAATTGGAAAGCTTATTGGCGGCAGAATCCTTTAAAATTCTTAAAAATCCTTTAAAAATGATTTTTGAGTTTCATTAAAACTGTTATCTTTGCCAGTCATAAAAATTTTGAACGAAATGAGTAAAGAAAAAAACATCCAACCACAAGTGGAAGCGACTAATAAAAAGGAGAGCACTAGTATTTTAGAAAAAATTAGAAGAAGAACTGGTTTACTAGTTGGTATTGTGGGTTTAGCCCTTGTTATTTTTATTTTAGAAAGTCTGTTAGGCTCCGGAGCCAGTATCTTTGGCGGTAACGAACAATCATCGATAGGATCTATACATGGTAAGAACATTGATAGAAATGAATTTTTAACTAAAGTTGAAAATCAATTAAATATTATTCGTCAGCAAAAACAAACTAACGACATTGATGACGCTACTCGTGGTCAGGTTTTAGATTATGTTTGGCAACAATACGTTTCTGATCTGGTGATCAAGCCACAATATGATAAAGTTGGTATTACTGTGGGTGAAGATGAAGTCTATGAGCGTGTAGTTGCTCATCCGGTTCCATCTGTTGCTCAACGTTTAACTGATCAAAAAACCGGCAAGGTTTACG
>JBEIEI010000150.1:0-7165 GCA_040382975.1 Flavobacteriales bacterium | reverse complement strand
GGTGGCTCCTTCTTCAACAACTATTTTATCGGCAAACTCATAAAACTTATCATCTTTAGGTTGCCCTAATTTTATTTTTTTATACGATGTTGTTTTTCGTCCGTAAAAACCAATTGCTTTTTTTGTTGGTGCAAAATCTATTACCAAACGGTCTTTACTCAGCATCCAAACGCTATCGGTGTAAGAAAATTCTTGAACAACATTTACACTATTAATAAAGTTGATGTTCGCATCTTTTGGCAGACTCATTTCTAAGCGCTTAACGCCCCAGGTAGTATCGGCTATCCAAATATTTCCCGTAAAACTTAACTCCTGAACACGCTTTGGTTTAAAGCGAATGTGGTAGATGTATTGGTTGTTTTCAAAAGCACTATCCTCTAAATAATATTTATAATAAAACAATCCGTTTTCGCTTACAGGACTAGGAAGTTGTTTATTGAACACTAAAATATTGTTATCGTAAATATTTATGTTTTGGTACATATCGCCCAAAACCTGCGATACACTGGCGTTTTCGATACCGGTAATTTTACTGGCAATAACAACTTCTTTTTTACGCGTAGGCGATTTTTTATAATAAAATTGAGATAGATTTTCGATGATGAAAAAAGGGAGAGAAGGTTTTTCGCCGCTAAAACTGCTGTCTACATTATCAAAAACAAAACTAATAGGTTTTAATAATTTTTTTTCGCGCATTTCTTTAGGAATACGATTAAGGTCGAACTCTAATTTGTTATACGCCTCGTATTCGTAGGATGATAAATTATTTCTATCGTTTTTAACCTTTGCCTTTACACAATTTCTGATGATACGGTGAGCAGGATTATCGCCGGCTTTTACTACTACTTCATCTAATGCCAAACCGCCAACACTTTCTAAAGGAAAATTGATCTCTTGAATAGCCAGGTTTTTATTAATTGGTCGTGCTAAACGTTTATAGCCAACATAGGATGCTATAACAGAGTCGCCAAGTTTAGAACATTTGATAATAAAGTTTCCGTCAAAATCTGCCTGTGCGCCGAAATTGGTGCCTTTAATTAGCACAGGCACAAAAGGTAAGGCCTCTTTGTTTTCTGCGGCAAATACTTTTCCGCGAACAGTGTATTGCGCATTTAATAAAAACGGAGAAAAAAGAACAATAAATAAGCTCTTTTTAAGAGTTCTAAACTTCATGTGAGGTTACTATTTTTATTTTTTTTTCTCAACCTTTTTATCTTCTATAATTACCTGAGTAAAATCAAAATATCTTATAGGGTTCACAAAAAAGTTCTTTAAACGTGTTTTTATTAATCTGCAATTGCTCTCGTACCACAAGGCAATAATAGGCGCATCGTTCATTAAAATTTGTTCGGCCTTTAAAAAACTAACTGCGGCAGAATCTCTGTTTATAGCATCGCGACCCATTTCGTAGTATTTATCATACTCAGCATTCTTATATTTGATGGTGTTTGGATAAGCCATGATAGTTGTATCGCCGCTCACATTTGCGCCATAAAAAATTGATAAGAATGATTCGGGGCTAGGATAATCGGCAACCCAACCGTCTCTAAACATATCACCTTTGCCTTTTAGTTGCAGATCAAACTTTTCGGGGTTTGGCAATGATTCGAAAGTAACGTTAACGTTTAAATTGTTTTTTAACTGTTTTTGGATCTCGGCAGCAACAGTATTATTTCTTGAGTTACCTGAATTTACGATCAACTCGATCTCTTTTAATCCTTTGCCGTTAGGGTAACCGGCCTCAGCTAATAATTTTTTTGCCTTATCAAGGTTAAATTCATAACCCTTAATAGTATATGATTTATAAAATTCAAAGGTTGGCGGCACTAAGCCGTTAATTGCAGGCCCATAAGCTTGTCCGTTTAATACGCGATCAATAATTTTAGCCCTGTCAATTCCGTAATTAATGGCCTGGCGGAGTTTAAGATTATTAAATGGTGCTTTATTAATATTAAAAACATAGTAAGATGTTCCCATTTCTGGGCGTTGATCTAAAATGAAAGCCGGCGGGCTGCCTTTAAACGATTTAATATTCTCTTCAACAACTTGGCGTAATTGGGTGCTAGGAACAGAACCTATAAAATCAACGTTTCCGCTCTGAAAGCGCTGCAAGGCCACTTCGGTAGATGAAACAATATCAATAATTACCGAATCAATGTATGGTAGGGACTTACCCTCTTTATCTTTTGCGTAATAATTAATGTTCTTATAAAGAGCATAATGGGTTTTTGTGCTTGTTTTTTCGTCTAATACAAAAGGACCGGCACCAACAAAAGAAGCTTCTTTCTTAAGATTATAAGCGTGTTCGCTCAGAATAGCCGCCACGGGATTAGCAAGGATCTCTAAAAATATACTTGGCGAATTAAGAAGGGTTATTGAAAAGGTTAAGTCATCGATGACCTTAAAGCCCTTTAACTGACCCATTTTTCCTTTCATGCTTTCTTGGTAGAATTCATTAGCGCCAACAATTCTATCCTTACAAACTGTATGGAAATGAACGTTTCCGGGCCGGTCGGTACATAATAATTCAAACGTAAATTTTACATCTTTTGAGGTAATATTGCCTTGAACACCATCTTTATCCTGAAATTTAAGCCCTTTTCTTAGATGAAAGGTGATGGTTTTACCATCCGGATTAATTTCCCACTTTTCTGCCAATCCCGGCATTAATGAGAGGTCTTTTGGGTTAATTCGAACCAATCCTTCATGGATCTGAGAGGCTATCAATCCTTCTACAATGTTCGTAATTCGGTGAGGAAAAATATTTACTGGGATTATAACCTCGGCTATTCGAACAACTTTATTGCCCCCCTTAAAATCATGCTCTTCAGAACCATCATTTTTACATGATCCTATAAAAATTGCAAATGCCAGTAAAATCCGGCTGAATAGTATGAATCTCATGGAATATACGGTTTAATTAACAAATTTAATTAAATTAGTTACATAAAAATGAAATAAAATACAATTTTCCCAAAAATATATTTTGTAATTCAAAAAATTGATTATAATATTGCAACGTTAAGATTTGAACTTTTGTCGATGAAAAAATTTATACTTTATTTACTTTTCTGTTTTACAGGCATAAATTTTGCTGTTGCTCAAGGCGGCGTAATAATATTAGAAGGTAATTATCAAGGGAAAAATCTTTATATACAAAATCCCTTCGGAAGCGGAGGCGTAGGTTTTTGCGTTACTGAAGTAAAGGTTAACGGAAACATTACAACAGACGAGACTCAATCTAGCGCTTTTGAAATTGACATGAAGCCCCACAATTTAAATATTGGCGACAAGGTTGAAATTAAAATATTCCATAAAGAAGACTGTAAACCTAAAGTTTTAAATCCAGAAGTATTAAAACCAAAAAGCACTTACGAAATTATTAGCATGAGCTCTGATAAAGACGGAAATGTTAAATGGACAACAAAATCTGAAACAGGAAAATTAGCATTTGCAGTTGAACAATTCCGTTGGAACAAATGGGTAAAAGTTGGTGAGGTTGACGGTGTTGGAACTCCAACGAGTAATGAATACTCTTTTAAGGTTGTTCCTCATAGCGGAAAAAATCAGGTGCGCGTACGTCAAACCGATTATAGTGGTCAACCACGTTTAAGTAAGCCTACTGATTATATGAGCGATGTTCCTGAAATTGAATATGCTCCAATCAAAGCTAGCAAAGATGTAAATTTTTTCCAAAAAGGAAAATCAGATAAATCAATTGAAACAATGTATGAGATCTATGATCAATACGGTAACATTGTGAAAAAAGGATTTGGTAGCAAGTTAGATGTAAGCAATTTACCAAAAGGCGGCTACTTCCTTAACTACGATAATAAAATGGGTGAATTCGTAAAAAAATAACATCCGTATGAAATTCATAAAAAAACCCTTTTCCGCCAAGAAAAGGGTTTTTTTATTTTAATACTATTAAATTTGCAATATGTATTCAATAACGATAAACGGAAACCAAACGCTTAAAACAAATTTAAACACTTCTAATAAAGAATTTGAAGGGACTTTAAATGACGCGACTGTAAAAGGAAATTTTGAAAAAATAAATCCGTATCAGTATCATTTTTTAATGAACAACAAATCCTACAATGTTGATGTTGTAAAAGTAAACAACGAAGAAAAAACACTCGTTGTAAAAATCAATTCTGTAAAATTTAATTTACAGTTAAAAGATAAATACGATGAGCTTTTACATAGCCTAGGCTTAGATAATTTAGCAACTAAAAAAGTTAATGATGTAAAAGCACCAATGCCCGGAATGGTTTTAAATATATTAGTTAAAGAAGGCGACGAAGTAAAAAAAGGTGATGCGCTAATTATTTTAGAAGCCATGAAAATGGAAAACAATTTAAAAAGTCCGAGCGACGGGAATATTAAAAAAAGTGCTATCAATAAAGGAAGAGCCGTAGAAAAAAATCAAATACTAATTCAATTTTCATGAGCGATAACAGAAGAGATTTTTTAAAAAAAGGGGCGCTACTTGGTTTATCAGGATTAGCAGGTGCATTACTTGGTAAAGATAAAATTGATCAAATAGAAGGTTTATCAAGCCAGCTAGATAAAACACCACCATTTACACTTCCAAAATTACCTTATGCCTATAATGCGCTAGAACCATTTATTGATGCGCAAACCATGGAGATACATTACACCAAGCATCACCAAGCGTATGTAAATAAATTGAACGAAACGCCATCTACTAACATTGATTACTCGTCGGATGACAGTACTAAATGCACACACATAGATCAAACAACATCGGCAGTAATAAGAAATAATTTAGGCGGACATTATAATCATTCTTTATTTTGGACATTATTAAAACCTAGTCCACCTGCTGCTGCAAACTTTCCTGAAGGAAAAATTGCAGAAGCCATTTTGAAAAATTTTAATTCGTTTGAAGACTTTAAAAAAGAATTTACAGAGAAGGCAACCAAGATATTTGGAAGCGGATGGTGCTGGCTAATTATTCAAAAAGATAAAAATGGGGAAGTAAAATTAAAAATTACAACTACACCCAATCAAGACAACCCATTAATGCAATTTGCCACAGAAAAAGGCAACCCAATTTTAGCACTTGATGTTTGGGAACATGCTTATTATTTAAAATACCAAAACAAACGCGCCGATTACATTACTAATTGGTGGAATATTGTTAACTGGGCCAAAGTAGAAGAATTATTCATATCTATATAAGCCACGAATTACACTAACTAACACTAAACAATAATTTACACCAACTAATATAATCTCCCTGAATTTTTATTATTCCTGTGTGAAAATTCTTGGCAGAAAAAAACAAACAGCATGCTTCATAAAAATTTTAAAAACATAGATAAGGTTACTTACGGAAGAGGTTCTTTTGCACAACTAACCGAAACAATTGAACCAATTAGAAAAGAAAACAAAAACTATTTTGTTTATATAGTTGACAATTATTTTAATGGTAAACCTCTAAGCACAAAACTTCAAAACAAACCTGAAGACTTAGTTTATTTTATTGATGTTGATCCATACGAACCAACAACCGAATTAATTGATACGTTGCGTGACGAAATTATTTCTACAAAAGGATTACCAAGTGGTATCATTGGCATTGGCGGCGGAAGCATAATGGATATTGCAAAAGCTTTATCATTAATGGTAACCAACGAAGGCTCATCTACTTTATACCAAGGTTTAAATTTAATTAAGAAACCGGGCATTTATCATATAGGTGTGCCAACAATTAGTGGCACAGGTGCGGAAGTTTCAATGACGGCTGTACTTACAGGCCCTGAAAAAAAATTAGGTTTAAAATGTGATTGGACGGTTTTTAATCAGGTTATTTTAGATCCCGAATTAATTGCAAGTGTGCCAACAGATTGGTGGTTTTATACAGGAATGGATACTTACATTCATTGTATTGAATCGCATAGCGGAATTCGTAACAACGCATTTAGTTTAGCTTATGGCGATCAAGCCTTAAGTTTATGCAGAGACATTTATTTGAATGAAGGTGCCGGACAAACGCCTGAGAACAATGATAAATTAATGGTGGCCTCTTTAATGGGTGGCTTAAGTTTAACTTATAGCGAAGTTGGTGTGTGTCATGCATTAAGTTATGGCTTATCAAAAATTCACGGCACGCGCCATTGTTTTGCCAACTGTGTTATATTTCAGCACTTAGGAGATATTTATCCTGAAGGTCATGCAGAGTTTTCGCAAATGATAAAAAAACACAACATTAATTTACCACAAGGGATGAGTAAACAATGGGATGAAGATACATTAGACAAGATGGCAACCGTTAGTTACAATTTACCATTTATGTGGAACCATGCATTTGGCGACAACTACAAAGAAATTGCTACAATAGATTATATTAAAGATCTGTTTAGAAGAATGTAGTTAGAAATTCTTTACTCTGTGTATTTATAAATAGAGAAAGTAAAACTTCTGTCGAGCCAGCCATTAAAGTTTAAGCTAGAGAACCAAATTGGAAAATTTGAATAAATGCGTTCGAATTTTTTATTGTTTTTTATTATAAATTCTCCCTCGTTAAATTTCTCGGAAAAATAGTAGGTGTCGGCGTTTACCTGTAAACCAAGCGAATCAGCATTCAGATCAACTGTTTTTATTTTTGTGTTTCTGAAATAATTTAGCGAGCCCGCATTATTATAAGGGTCGTTTCCTTCATAATAAAGTGTTGGTGCGTTTCCTTCCACCTTATCGTAAATAACTTTTAAAGAATGGGTAGTATTATCTGCCGGCTTAACTATAAAAAACAACAGTAAAATAATATTTACCGTAATGGCAAAATTTAAAAAACCGGGTCGTTTAAAAAATACAATTAATTTATTGTTACTGTCTTGTATTGATTGAAAATATAAGACGATCATGAAGGGTAAAAAATTTAAAACGGGAAATAAAAAACGTAACTCCTTATGGCTAACAAAAAAATGCAGGAAAATAAACGGAATTGTTATCCAGGTAATAACATGGCGTGAATTCGTTTTCCAAAAAGCAAAACAAGAAAAAATGATCAACACACTAAATGGCGGAATTAATTGAATTAACGATTCTTCTAAATAAAAATAAATAGGTTCCTTACCAAAGGCACTGGCTTTGGTGCAAGATAACCCAATCGGCACGAGCCACGTGCCAGATCGGG
>JBEIEI010000149.1:0-7206 GCA_040382975.1 Flavobacteriales bacterium | reverse complement strand
TAGATGCACTATCATTTCGATTAACCTCCTATATAGAAGCGCCGCAGGGGTCAGGCCTTGGAACATCTTCAACAATTGTAGTTTCTTTAATTGGCGCTTTTGTTGAATGGTTAAAATTACCATTAGCAAAATATGACATAGCGCATTTAGCATATGAGATCGAACGCGTTGATCTAAAAATGAGTGGTGGTCGCCAAGACCAATATGCAGCTACTTTTGGCGGCATCAATTATATGGAGTTTTTAAGTGATGATAGAGTTATTGTAAATCCATTACACTTAAAAGATGAAATTGTAAATGAATTAGAATTTAATTTGCTTTTATATTTTACGGCTACACAACGTTTATCGGCAACTATTATTAATGAGCAGGTTCAAAATGTAAAAGACAAAAATGAAAAATCGGTTGATGCCATGCATAATTTAAAAGAGCAGGCACATCAAATGAAAGATAGTTTGTTACGAGGCGAAATAAATAAAATTGGCGAGATCTTAAATTTTGGCTGGAAAAACAAAAAAGATATGGCGCAGTCCATCAGCAATCCTCTTATTGACAGTATTTACGAAACTGCTTTGCAAAACGGTGCTACTGGAGGAAAAATCTCCGGGGCCGGTGGCGGTGGCTTTATGTTTTTTTTATGTCCGGGTGTTACCAAAGTAAAAGTTTCTAAAGCACTTGAAACGCTGGGCGGAAAAGTACAATCATTTAAATTTACAAAAGAAGGTCTGGTTACCTGGACCATATAAAACATTAAACAAGAAATAATGAGCATTAAGACATTAGATTACACCAATTTTAAATTCGACAATCAAACAGCCTATTACAAAGGCAAAGTTCGCGATGTATATACGATCGGAGATTCTTTATTAGTAATGATCGCCAGCGATCGTATCAGTGCATTTGACGTAGTTTTACCAAGAGGCATTCCGTATAAAGGTCAAGTACTGAATCAAATCGCAGAACAATTTTTAAATGCCACAAAAGATATTATTCCAAATTGGTTGATCTCAACACCACATACACATGTTAGTATTGGCCGCATGTGCCAGCCTTTTAAAGTAGAAATGGTTGTGCGCGGTTATTTATCAGGGCACGCCGCAAGAACTTATGCAAGTGGCTTAAGAGAATTATGCGGAGTAAAATTAGCAGAAGGTTTAAAGGAAAGCGATAAATTACCTCAACCTATCATTACCCCTACTACCAAGGCGTCTGAAGGGCATGATGAAGATATTAGTCGCGAAGAGATCATCAAACAAGGTATTGTAAGCAAAGAACATTACGAGCAATTAGAAAAATACACCTTGGCTTTATACGCTCGCGGGCAGGAAATAGCTAACAAAATGGGATTAATTTTAGTAGATACTAAATACGAATTCGGTTTATTTGATGGGAAAATTTATTTAATGGATGAAATTCACACTCCTGATTCATCGCGTTATTTTTATTTAGAGGGATATGAAGAGCGCCAGAAAAAAGGTGAAGAACAAAAACAATTAAGCAAAGAATTTGTTAGAAGATGGTTAATTGAGAACGGATTTCAAGGAAAAGAAGGACAAACTGTGCCGGTTATGAATGATGAGTGGGTAGAAGAAATTAGCAACCGGTACATCGAATTATACGAAAAAGTTACCGGTAAAAGCTTTGTTAAGGCCAATTACGACAACATATTGGCAGATATTGAAAATTCGATCAAAAATGAGTTAAAAAAATTATAACTTTACCGCATCAACAAAAACCAGCAGAATGAAAGATATTTTCGAAAAAATTAAAGCAAATTTAGGTCCGATAGGTGAGCATGCAAAAGAGTCGCACGGATATTTTACTTTCCCAAAACTTACAGGTGATATTAATCCGCACATGGATTTTCGCGGTAAGAAATTATTAAACTGGAGTTTAAATAATTACTTAGGATTAGCTAACCACCCTGAGGTTAGACAAGCAGATATTGAAGGAGCCACAAAATTTGGTTTAGCAGCGCCAATGGGTGCGCGTATGATGAGCGGTAATTCTGATTATCATGAAGAATTAGAAAAAGGCTTATCTAAATTAGTTCAAAAAGAAGATACTATCCTTTGTAATTTCGGATACCAAGCAATGGTTTCTGCTATTGATGCTATTGTTGACAGACACGATGTTATTGTTTATGATGCAGAAAGTCACGCTTGTATTTTAGATGGTGTGCGTTTGCATATGGGTAAGCGTTATGTTTTTAAGCATAATGATATTGAAGATTTTGAAAAACAAATGGTGCGTGCTACAAAACTGGCAGAAACTACCGGTGGCGCTATTTTAGTGATCACTGAAGGTGTGTTTGGAATGCGTGGCGATCAAGGAAAACTTAAAGAGATCATTGAAATGAAGAAAAAATTCTCTTTCCGTTTATTTGTTGATGATGCACATGGAATTGGAACTATGGGGCCTAATGGTGGCGGAACGGGTGAGGCACAAGGTTGTAACGATGGAATAGATATTTATTTTGGAACATTCGCAAAATCGTTCGCTTTAATTGGCGGCTTTATAAGTTCAACAAAAGAAATTGTTACCTTCTTGCGTTACAATATGCGTTCACAAATATTCGCTAAATCTTTGCCAATGCCTTTGGTTTACGGATTATTAAAACGTTTAGAATTATTAAACAAACATCCTGAATACAGAACTAAACTTTGGGAAATTGCTAATAGCCTTCAAAAAGGATTAGTAGATGCAGGCTTTAATATTGGCGATACCAATACCATGGTAACTCCGGTTTACATGAATGGGTCAATTCCTGAAGCTACTAACATGGTAATTGACCTTCGTGAAAATTTTGGCATTTTCTGTTCTATGGTGGTATACCCAGTAATTCCTAAAGGAATGATCATTTTACGTTTGATCCCAACAGCAACGCATACTCAAGAAGATGTAAACTACACGATCGAATCGTTTAGCAAAATAAAAGATAAATTATACGGTGGTTTATACAAAGCTGATAAGATCAGAGAAGGTTTTTCTCAGGCATTGTAAATTAAAAATAACAAGTATAAAAAAATCCCGATCTGAAAAGATTGGGATTTTTTTTAGCCTTACTTCTTATCAATCTTGCAAGCTATAAAGTTATTTATTTATATTTTTTACTCCTACTTTTCCTTAGTCGAAACCCTTCGGCTATCGCTCAGGATAAAATCCGGCAAAAGACAAGGCGCGGCGATCCGTCGGCCCGCTTTTAATTTTTTCAGAAAATCTATCGAAGTAAAAAATTCTTTGCCCTTTATAAATTAGTTATACAAAGAATTTTAAACGACGAGCGCCTTCGATGATTTTCTTTTAAAAAATTAATTCACGCCAACACACGCCCAGCGCCGCGCCATAACCAACGCACCTGCAATGGAACTTAAATTTTATATGTTCATCTAATTAGTGTATAAAGCCGCAGGCTCTATCTTTTCCTTAATTTATTAAGTCGAACATCAAATTTTCCGTAATGCCTCTCGTTATTGATTTAATATTTAAATTATGGGATAAATATCTACCGGAAATATTATAACGACTTAAATTTCCAGCAATTTCTCCTGTCACTTTTGGCGCGCAAAAGTAACCAAAACGCTTTTGATCTTTTGTAGGAGATTTTCTCTTTCGCGACTTAGATACAGCGAAAGAGAAACCGCTGCCTGCCTTAGCTATTGTCTGCACGCCTAATATAATAAACGCCTAGCTTAGGCAGCAGCTATCTCTGCAAAAGACCAAAATAACATTGCGTTGAAAAACTATCCTCTTAAACAAATTATTATTTACTTTTTGGCAGTTTTCATATTACTGCATAAAGCCGCAGTCTCTATCTTTTCATAATTTACATATGTAACTCTCTATGTTTCTATGTGGTTTAAATTTATGTGTTTAGTGTATAAAGCCGCAGGCTCTATCTTTTCCTTAATTTATTTTAGTAAATCACTATTTTACTAAGTGGTTTAAATTTTTGTCATTACTGCAATTAGTGGCTTTATTGTTTATTTTCTATTAACAATTACCTACTTCCTGTTAAAAAGTAAGTTCCAAAAATAGCTAGTGGATATCGTATATTAGAGGTCCGCTATGGCAAAAACAGAAGATAAAGAAACCCCGTTAATGAAACAATACAATAGCATCAAGGCTAAATACCCTGATGCGATCTTATTATTTCGTGTGGGCGACTTTTATGAAACATTTGGAGAGGATGCCATTAAAGCTTCTAAGATCCTAGGGATAACATTAACCAAACGGGCAAACGGACAAGCTTCGCACATCGAATTGGCTGGCTTTCCGCACCACTCGGTGGATTCGTATTTACCAAAACTAGTACGCGCCGGCTACCGTGTAGCAATCTGCGACCAGTTAGAAGACCCAAAAACAGTTAAAGGAATAGTTAAACGCGGCATTACAGAGCTAGTAACGCCGGGGGTTAGCTTCAACGATAAAATATTAAATCATCAACAAAATAATTTTTTAGCCTCCATTCATTTTGACAAAGGCAATGGCGGTCTTGCATTATGTGATGTTTCCACCGGAGAGTTTTTAGTTGCAGAAGGTTCGATCGGTTATTTAGAAAAACTAATTCAAAATTTTAAGCCTAACGAATTATTATTCGAAAAAAACAAACGAAACGATCTAAATGAATTATTGGGCGACCGTTTCTATTCTTTTGGATTAGACGACTGGGCCTTCACTTATGATTACGGTTACGAAAGTTTAACTAAACATTTTGAGACCAACTCCTTAAAAGGTTTTGGTATAGAGGGTTTAAACCTTGCCGTTTGTGCCTGCGGCGCCATCTTGCATTATTTGAATGAGACCAAACACGATAAATTAAAACACATTAATAAGATCAGTCGTATTGATGAAGACCAATATGTTTGGTTAGACAAGTTTACCATCCGGAACTTAGAATTATATTCTTCCAATAATGAAAACGGGAAAAGTTTAATTGATGTTATTGATAAAACGGTTAGCCCGATGGGTTCGCGTTTATTAAAGCGTTGGCTGGCGCTTCCGTTAAAAAATGTAGAGGCGATCAAAGAAAGACAAAATGCGGTTGATTATTTTGTAACCCATATTGAGAACCGTTATGAAACTACAGCCTTATTAAAAGAAGTTGGTGATTTGGAACGCTTGATATCAAAAGTGGCTGCATTGCGCACCAATCCAAGAGAATTGGTTCATTTAAAAAAATCGCTTTTCATTATTAACGATATTAAAGAAAAAATAAGGTCTTCAGAAAATCCTACACTGCAAAAAATTGCCGACCAGTTAAATCCTTGCCAACTTATTAGTGAGCGTTTGCAAAACGAATTGAATGAAGATGCTCCCGTAAATATTTTAAAAGGAAATGCCATTAACAAGGGTATTAACGCAGAGTTAGATGAATTAAGAAATATTGCCTTTAACGGGAAAGATTATTTGCTGCAAATACAACAGCGCGAAGTTGAGAAGACAGGTATTTCATCGTTAAAAGTGGCTTATAACAGCGTGTTTGGCTATTATTTAGAGGTAACACATTTACATAAAGATAAAGTGCCGCAAGAGTGGATACGTAAACAAACACTCACCAATGCAGAGCGTTATATTACTCCTGAATTAAAAATTTACGAAGAAAAAATATTAGGCGCCGAAGAAAAAATTATGGCCCTTGAACATAGTTTATTTGAAAGTTTGGTGCGGGATATTGGAGATTATATTTTACCAATACAATTAAACGCATCCTTGTTAGCTAAGCTGGATGTATTGTGTGGCTTTGCAACCTTGGCTTCAGAAAACAATTACAACAAACCTGAAATTACAGAAGATCATTCTTTAGATATTAAAGAAGGACGACATCCTGTGATCGAAAAACAATTACCAATTGGCACAGAGTATGTAAGCAATAGTGTTTTTTTAGATAACGACATTTGTCAAATCATGATGATCACCGGTCCTAACATGAGTGGTAAATCGGCATTATTACGACAAACCGCTTTAATAGTTTTGCTGGCTCAAATTGGCAGTTTTGTCCCTGCCGATGGAGCAACATTAGGGATCATTGATAAGATATTTACGCGTGTTGGCGCAACAGATAATATTAGTTCGGGCGAATCTACCTTTATGGTGGAGATGAATGAAACGGCAAGCATCTTAAATAATTTAAGTGATAGAAGTTTAATTTTATTGGATGAGATCGGAAGAGGTACCTCAACGTATGATGGTATTTCCATAGCCTGGAGCATTGCAGAATATATTCACAATCAACCAAAAAACAGGGCTAAAACCTTGTTTGCCACACATTACCATGAGTTAAATGATATGTGCACTTTTTTTCCACGCATTAAAAACTTTAATGTTTCGGTAAAAGAAAGCGGCAACAAAATAATTTTTTTAAGGAAGTTAGCCGAAGGCGGCAGCGAGCATAGTTTTGGTATACATGTGGCGCGCATGGCCGGAATGCCAAAGTATGTAGTTGAACGCGCAAATGAGATCTTAAAAAAATTAGAAAAAGAGCATGAGTTCGAATTTGCAGAAGGAGAAGATCTTGTAATAAATACTCAGGAAAAGATCAGTCCGAAAAAATCAAATGATATGCAATTAAGTTTTTTTCAGCTGAATGATCCGTTATTACAGCAAATAAAGGAAGATATCTTAAAAATAGACATAAACACATTAACCCCGGTTGAGGCACTTTTAAAATTAAACGAAATAAAGAAATTGGTTGGCGGATAATTTGCGAAAATTGATCAAAAAAAATTTTGCAGACTAAAAATTATCAGTACATTTGCACTCCTCAAAAGGAAAAAAGCGAAAGTAGCTCAGTTGGTAGAGCGTAACCTTGCCAAGGTTAAGGTCGCGGGTTCGAGACCCGTCTTTCGCTCAAAAGAGCTTAAAAGCTCTTTTTTTTACCAAAAATGCCTGGGTGGTGGAATTGGTAGACACGCAGGACTTAAAATCCTGTATCTTCACGGATGTACGGGTTCAAGTCCCGTCCCGGGTACAAAATCAGAGTGAGAGAGGAGAGCGAGAGCGACCTTTCGAAACTCTGATTTTTTTTCTTCACTCACTCCCACGCTCCAATCAAATATGTTTGAATCGAAAAATTAGATGTATATCAAAAAGCTAAATCCTTCAATTCTTCTGTTTACAGCCACATTCAATCAAATAAAAACATTGATTCTACAACAAAAAATCAATTAAGAAGGGCATCACTGAGTATAATGCTCAATATTGCTG
>JBEIEI010000148.1:0-7242 GCA_040382975.1 Flavobacteriales bacterium | reverse complement strand
TATTTCTATATCATCTACATCTGAGCTGTATTTAATAATGTGTGTGCCCGGAACTTCTCCTTCGCGAACATCTTTAATGAATAGTGTTTCAAGACTGTTTGAATCGATGCTCCAATTAGTTTTTCTATCAATTTTTTTAATGATCTGTTCCGCAAGTGTTATTGCTGTTCCGCTTGGTTTATCTAACTTATGAATGTGATGTATTTCTTCCATGCTAACATCATAGTCATTATACTTATTCATTAATTCTGCTAGATAGGTATTTACCTTAAAAAATAAATTTACGCCCAAACTAAAGTTAGTTGCGTGAAATATGCCTCCGTTTTTTTCTGAGCATAATTTTTTTATTTCATCAAATTTATCATACCAGCCGGTAGTGCCAATAACAACAGGCACTTGGGCGTTAATGCATTTTTTTATATTTTCTAAAACTGCATGCGGGGTGCTAAATTCAATAATTACATCGGCTTTTTTTAGATCTGCATCTGTGATGGTTGATGCATTGTCTTTATTAATTTTAAGTACGATAGTATGGTTTCTTTTTAGGGCAATGGCTTCAATTTCTTTACCCATTTTTCCGTAGCCAAGTAATACAATGTTCATATGATCTATTTAAAATTTAATTTTACAGATAAGCCGGTCGCCGCTCTGTAACCTGAGTTTGTTTTATAAGTGCTTTGCCAGGGATCTAAATGAATACTTAGATCGTCGCTAACATCAAATGTTCTTAAATGGGCGTCAACATTGGCATCAATAATATTGATCAAGTAAATTAAACTAAATCCAATTACAGCAAAATCTCTATTTTTTCTGTAATACAATTTTAATACTTGCGATTGTTCGCTCGAATATTCCGGCAACGAGGGAACCGTTAAAGGGTCATCGTCGTTATAAGCGATTACGTTAGCCCGGTATAAATTATACTGTTTGTTGTTGGTTAAAAACATGTATCCAAATCCTCCAAGTCCTGCATAAATAATGGGAATTTTCCAGTATTTTTTATTATAAGCTTGCCCTAAGCCTGGCAGAATTGCGCTCATTATACTTGCTTTTCGGGCGGCGGAGTAAATTACTTTTTTTTCAGGTTTAGTGAGGGTAGAGGTGTCTTTGCCAAGTAAAATGGTATCACTTTGCGCAATGGTTTTGCTAACCAAAAATAAAAAAGCAAGTATAATTGAAGTTCTGATCAATTTATTTTACAATGTCTTTTATATAAACACTTCCCATTTCTACCTCCAAAGATCGATCCAATTGTTGCATTAATTGATTAATGTTTTTTAATTCAATTGTATCAATCATTTGAAGTGAATTGGTTCCGTTTTTCTCGAGAGTTTCTAATAAATATTTAACTGTAAATTTGCTTTCTGTAACACCTGGTTGATAAACGATCTCTTTTTCTGTATCGGTTTTCATTTCAATAAAAATACCACATTCAACAAATTCGTTAATTATAGTTCTAGCCAGTCGCACGGGTAGATCAAGTTTTTCGGCAATTTGAATACTTGTCATAGCCTTATCACCTTGGTAAAAACCTTTTGCTACAATATTTGCTATCATCAGTGCAATTACTTTTTTATATCGAATGCTTAATTTTTTTATTTCGTTGTCTAATTCATAATGATCTACATTTTGGTTAGCAAACGCAATTTCGGCGCCAAATAAAACAATATACCAACTGTATTGTAGCCAAATAAGGAAAAGTGGCAAGGCTGCAAATCCTCCATAAATTGCATTTAGTTGGTTGGCGCCAATTTGAAATTTTACATATGCCCATTGTAACAACTCAAATAAAATAGTTGAAATTACTGCAGCAACTACAGCAGATCTAAAATTTACTTTTGTGTTTGGCAGTATTATATACAAAAACATAAATACAGCCACTATTAAACTATAGGCTATTAACTTTATAAGAATAGTACTGGCATATCCCAGTATCTCAATGCTGCCAACTTTTGTTTGAATGGCAACCGTTAAACCACCTGCTACAATTAAAAAAACCGGACCAATAAGCATAACGGTCAAATAATCAGTTAATTTTCTTACCCACGTTCTGCCTTTTTTTATTTCCCAAATTTCATTAAAATTATCTTCAATGCTGACTAATAATTTTAAAACGCTCCATAGTAATAGAACAATTCCAAACCCAGCAATTACGCCACCTTTAGCAGTAGATAGTAATTTTCCGGCCGAAACAAACGCCTGATCCAGCACTTCTTTATATTCAGGATAATTTCCCGAGATCATTTCTTGGAGGTTTTTCTCTAAGCCGAAGCCTTTAGAAATAGCAAATGCTAGCGCTAAAATTGGCACTATCGAAAATAAGGTATAAAATGTAAGTGCAGTAGCTTTGGTTAGACATTTATCTTCATTAAAGCCATTAATTGCTAAGGAAAAAATTCGTAGTTGTCTTAAAAAAAAACCTTGTGTCTTATCAACTTTATCAATGCGTATGTGCCAGAGTTTGACTGAAACAAAATACCAAGTTTTTTTTATAACTGTCACTAAATTTGCCATATCAACAAAATTAACAAAATTATTAAAGAGCAATGAATATTTAAATTATCTTCATGCAGACTTTAACTTTAAATAGTATTTGGGAACCAATAAAAAATATTTTTTTCAGGCACTTGGCCCTCTATTGGCATTAGTTTTTTGGTTTTTGATCGACTTAGATAAAAACAATCATCAAGTTAGTTTAATGGCAGGTGTTGCCGTTTGGAT
Organism: Flavobacteriales bacterium; assembly: GCA_040382975.1. Lineage (GTDB taxonomy): Bacteria > Bacteroidota > Bacteroidia > B-17B0 > Aurantibacillaceae > Aurantibacillus. The sequence goes on along the minus strand of JBEIEI010000148.1, from coordinate 4,521 downwards.
GTGTACCTGGTGGTTTTCTGAAGCAGTAAGCCTTGCTGTTACTGCGTTAGTGCCGGTTTTAATGTTACCTGTATTAGGCATTAGCGATTGTAAAACCGTTTCGCAACAATACACAGATAGTATCGTTTTTTTATTTATTGGCGGTTTTATGTTGGCTTTTGCTATCGAAAAATGGCATCTTCATAAGCGTATTGCATTAAAGATCCTCACCATTGTTGGCACTAAACCTTCCACTATTTTGTTCGGCGTTATGATATCCACCTATTTAATTAGTAACTGGATAAGCAATACTGCCACCACTATGATGCTTTTTGGCGCCGTATTTGCTCTGGTTCACGAAACAAAAGAATACATCCATAAAAATGCAGGTAAGTTTGCCGCAGCCTTATTGTTGGGTCTTGCTTTTTCGGCCACTATTGGCGGAATGGCAACGCCAGTGGGAACGCCTCCAAATATGTATTTTTTTAAGGCCTATAAAGAGGCTTTTCCTTTGGCAAATGATCTAACTTTTTTAAAATGGAGTGCTATTGGCTATCCCATTTCTTTATCGTTTTTAATATTGACTTTTTTTGTTCTTAATTTTTATTTTATCAGGAACAAAGTAGAATTAAAGATCCACAAAGAGTTTTTTAAAAATTCCTACGATAAACTTGGAAAATTTTCGTGGGAAGAAAAATGGGTTTTTGGGATTTTTATTTCATGTATACTAATGTGGCTAACGCGTGCCGATATTGATTTTGGAGGCTTTAAATTTAAAGGCTGGAATCATATTTTTATAGTTCCGAAATATGTTGACGATGCTTTTGTAGCCTTATTAGCAGCTTTGATCTTATTTTTAGTTCCTTCAAAAGCAAACAGAGGAGAAGCTTTGTTAATTTGGGAAGACGCAAAAAAATTACGATACGATATTATTTTAATGTTTGGTTCAGGTTTTGCTTTGGCTTACGGTTTTGAAGTTACCGGCCTAAGTAATTGGTTAGCGGCAAGTTTAACAGTTTTAAAAGGCGTTTCGCCTGTATTAATAATTTTAGGTATTTGCATTATTGTTACTATTATCAGCGAATTTGCTTCTAATATTGCAAGTATTCAGCTGGCTATTCCGGTGATGATCGCTTTACAAAAAGATCTGGATGTTGCCCCGTTAATGCTAATGATGCCGGCCACTTTTGCTGCCTCCTTGGGCTTTATGTTGCCCGTTGCAACAGCCGCCAATACCATAGTTTTTGGAACAAAAGAAATTCATATAAAAGATATGCTTAGGGTTGGTATAGTTTTAGATGCAATTGGCATTTTACTTATTACCTTTATGTGCTATTTATATCTAGGATAATGGAGCCACAAAGTCAGAAAGACATAAAGTTTCACAAGGAAAAATACACAGCGTTAACTCTTCAAGAAGAGATCATTGGTAAAGCGGTTGTTAATGCTGCATATATAGTTCATAAAGAATTAGGACCGGGTTTACTAGAAAAAGTTTATGAAGCATGTTTTTGCCATGTTTTGTCAAAAGAAGGGTTTAAGGTTAAGCGGCAAATTGATGTGCCAATTGTTTTTGATAATATTTATTTCCCTGAAGGATTGCGTTTAGATGTTATTATAAATGACCTTGTTATTTGTGAATTAAAAGCAGTGGATATAGTAAATCCGGTTTGGGAAGCACAACTTCTAAGTCATTTAAAACTTAGCAAGAAGAGATTAGGTTTTGTAATTAATTTTAATGTGCCTTTAATAAAAAACGGAATAAAAAGAATGGTTCTTTAGCACTTTGTGTATCTTAGCGTCTTTGATTCTTAGGGCAAAAAATGATAGTAGGAAAAAATATTCATAAAAAATTTGGCGACCTTGAAATTTTAAAAGGTGTTGATCTTGAGATCAATAAAGGTGAAATCGTTTCTATTGTTGGTTCTTCCGGCGCAGGAAAGACAACACTCCTTACAATTTTGGGCACTTTAGATAGGGCTACAGAAGGCGAGGTTATCATCAATAACGAATCGGTTTTTAAATTGAGCGAGAAAAAATTAGCCGCTTTTCGCAATCAAAATATTGGTTTTGTTTTTCAATTTCATCAATTGTTACCTGAGTTTACAGCTATTGAAAATGTTTGTATTCCTGCAATGATCGCAAAAAAAAGTAAAAAAGAATCAGAGAAAAGGGCCGAGGAATTATTAGAACTATTTAATTTAAAAGATAGAATAAATCACAAACCTTCTGAATTAAGTGGCGGCGAACAACAACGAGTGGCAGTTGCACGGGCTTTAATAAACAATCCAAAAGTAATTTTTGCAGATGAGCCCAGCGGTAATTTAGATAGTGTAAATGCTAAAGAATTGCATAATCTGTTTTTTAAATTAAGAGATGATTTTGATCAGACTTTTGTTATTGTTACGCATAATTCCGAATTAGCCGAAATGGCTGACAGAACCCTCGTAATGCGCGATGGTCGTATTGTTGTTTAAGAGTTATTTCATTAAATTTGCTCAAAATTTATAAAGTTTAATGTTGTTTTTTTATTTATATTTAGTGCTATGATTAAAGACTGGACCAAACAAGAAATTCTTGATATATACAATACTCCTTTATTAGAATTAATTTCAAAAGCTGCCGAAGTTCACAAAACTTATCACAAAGTTGGTGAAGTTCAGGTTAGCTCTCTTTTGTCAATTAAAACGGGGGGTTGCCCCGAAGATTGTGGGTATTGCCCGCAAGCGGCACGTTACCACACAGAGGTAAAAGTTCATAAATTGATGGGCGTTGAAGAAGTTAGTAAGTGTGCTGACAATGCAAAAGCCGGAGGTGCAAGTCGCATGTGTTTAGGGGCTGCGTGGAGAGAGGTTCGTGATAACAGAGATTTTGATACGGTGTTAGATATGGTAAAAACCATTAACAGCAAAGGTTTAGAGGTTTGTGCTACTTTAGGCATGGTTACCGAAGATCAAGCTAAAAAATTAGCAGGCGCAGGCTTATACGCTTACAATCATAATATTGATACTTCAGAAGAAAATTACGATAAAATTATTTCTACCAGAACGTTTGATGATCGTTTGGATACTATTAAAAATGTGCGTAAAGCCGGTTTAACAGTATGTTCAGGTGGAATTATCGGAATGGGCGAAAGCGCCGAAGATAGAATAGGCATGTTGCATACTTTAAGTATTCTACGTCCGCAACCCGAAAGTGTTCCGATCAATGCATTAGTTGCCGTTGAAGGAACCCCAATGGAAGATCAGCCACCGGTGCCAATTTGGGACATGGTTCGTATGATCGCTACAGCAAGAATAGTATTGCCAAGGACGGCAGTGCGCTTAAGTGCCGGTCGTTTATCAATGAGTATGGAAGGACAAGCTCTTTGCTTTTTAGCAGGAGCTAATTCTATTTTTGCAGGAGATAAATTATTAACTACACCAAATCCAAAGTATAATGAGGATATGGAGATGTTTAAAATATTAGGTTTAACGCCTAAAAAAGCGTTTGCAGATAAACCGGAAGAAGTTTCTCATTAATAATGTCTAGTAATATTCCAGATCATTTGCGCAAAGCCCTGGCTGAGCGAGAACAAAAAGGAATGTTACGAAAACTCACAAGCAATTTTCCATCTATAGATTTTTGTAGTAATGATTATTTGGGTTTTTCTAAACTCGGCTTATTACAAAATAAACTTGAAACTACAAGCCTTATATCTGAACTTTCCTTCGGTTCAGCTGGCTCAAGATTAATTAGCGGAAATTCTAAATTTATTGAAGCGGCAGAAAAAGAAATTGCTTTGTTCCATCATTCAGAAAGTGCATTGATCTTTAATTCAGGTTACGATGCCAATCTTGGTTTGTTTTCGTGTGTACCGCAAAAAGAAGATCTTGTTTTATTTGACGAATTGATCCATGCCTCCATTTACGATGGAATAAAATTGGGTTACGCCAAACATTATAAATTCAAACATAATGATGTTGGTTCCTTACACGATCTTATTCAACGACATCAAAATAATTTTAAAGCAATTTATATTGCTGTTGAAAGTGTTTATTCAATGGATGGAGATGTTGCACCGCTTATCGAAATAACAGAACTAATTAAAGATCTAGAGAATGTTTTTTTAATTGTTGACGAAGCTCATGCTATTGGTGTTTTTGGAAAGCACGGAAGAGGTGTGTGTAATGAGTTAGGTATTGAAAAAGCATGTTTTGCCAGAGTGTATACTTATGGAAAAGCAATGGGTTGTCACGGCGCTGCAATTGCTGGCAGTGATTTGTTACGAAATTATTTAATTAATTTTTCTCGATCTTTCATTTATACAACTGCTTTACCAAACCATAGTGTTGAAGCGATTTTACACGCTTATCAATTACTAGTAGAAACACAACAGAACGAGTATTTGAAAAATAATATTGATCATTTTAATTCAAAAACTTCCGGCATACTAAATTTAATAAGTAGTAAAAGTGCCATTCACAGTTTAGTTGTTGGCAATAACCAAAAAGCAGATCTGTTAGAAAAACAATTAGCGAAAATTAATATTTACGCAAAAGC
>JBEIEI010000147.1:0-7328 GCA_040382975.1 Flavobacteriales bacterium | reverse complement strand
TGATAATTCAAGTAATGCACCAATGGAAGTTTTAATTTATAGTTTAGAAGGAAGATTAGTATTTTCTAAAAACAACGTTGCAAAAAACGAAGAGTTAAACATTAGCAAATTGGTTAAAGGACTTTACACGATTGAAATTAAAGCCGGCGATAAAACTTCCAACAGAAAATTAGTGATAGAGTAATAAACCGTCATTACGAGGAGGTACGATGAAGTAATCTCAAACGAGGAAAAAATAAAACTGTGTGTTAGATTGCTTCGTGCCTCGCAATGACGAATTCTTATAGGGATTAATTTGTGAAATTAGCGGCTTATTAATCTCCAGACTAAATCTCCTTACGCATTCTACCAACCGGTATCTCTAACTGTTCGCGGTATTTAGCAACTGTTCGGCGCGCAATGTTGTAACCTTTTTCGGTTAATATTTTACACAACTCATCATCGGTGTGCGGGTGTTTTTTGTCTTCGGCAGAAATACAATCTTGTAATATTTTTTTAATTTCGCGGCTACTTACTTCCTCGCCACTATCAGTGCTCATGCTTTCGCTAAAAAAAGTTTTTAGTAAAAAAGTACCATAAGGTGTTTGCACATATTTACTATTAGCAACTCGTGATACCGTTGACAGATCTAAATTAACACGCGAAGCAATATCTTTTAAGATCATTGGCTTTAACTTACTCTCATCGCCACTAATAAAGTACTCGTGCTGGTAATCTAAAATACTATGCATACAAAGTGCAAGAGTTGCATGGCGCTGCTGTAGGGCTTCAATGAACCACTCGGCACTTTCTATTTTGCTTTTAATAAAACCTGTTGCTTCTTTTGCTGATTTATCTTTATTTTTGGAATACTCTTTCAGCATTTCAAAATAATCTCTGCTAATTTTTAGATCAGGCAAATTTCTTCCGTTTATGCTTAATTCAGGTATACCGTCATTTACTGTTATAATAAAATCGGGAATAACAGCTGTAAAATTACTCTCTTTTGTTTCGCTGTTGCCAGGACGAGGATTTAAATGAGTGATCACCTCGATCACCTCTTTTAATTCATCATTTTCTATATGCAAACGTTTTAAAATTTTATCGTAATGCTTTTTCGAGAACTCGTCCATTTGATGTTTTATCACATCCATGGCCAACATCACCTCTTTTGTTTTATCGGTTTTTCTTTCGAGTTGTAATAATAAACATTCTTGTAAATTTCTTGCGCCCACACCCGGTGGATCAAAACTTTGTAATAATTTTAGCGCTTTTTCTAATTCAGGAACAGAAGTAGTTATGTTGTAATTAAAAGCCAGATCATCAACAATTAGATCTAACTCTCTTCTTAAATAACCGTCTTCATCTAAACAGCCGATTAAATATACGCCAATGGTGTATTCAGTTTCGGTAATATCTTTTAATCCTAATTGTTGTTCTAATTGTTCTTGAAAACCAGCCCCTTCAACCACCACAAACTCGCGCGTTTCATCATCTGCCCCTTTGTTGGAAATTTCATATTTATAGGAATCCAATTCTTCGTCATCCATATAATCTTCCATCACCACATCGTTCTCAATAATTTTGCTTTCGTCTTCTTTCGCTTCTCCCTGTTCGTCAAATTCAATTTCTTCGGTAGTATCAGTGTCTTCGTTACTGTATATTTCCTCTTCAGGCTTGTCGTTAAGGTCTTCTTCTAAAGCGGGGTTAGCCTCTAACTCTTCTTTAATGCGGTCTTCCAAGGCAAGCGTTGGCAATTGCAACAATTTCATTAACAGAATTTGTTGCGGCAATAACTTTTGTGAAAGTTTAAGTTGTTGCGAGTACTTTAATGCCATGCTTTAATTTACTGTGCATAGAAAATAATTTTTCTTGCCTTTTTGTATTAAAATATATTTGTTGTTTATTAAAAACGATGTATTTAAAAGAAGTTCGTGCGTATCTACTTTAGATTTGTTAATGCTTATTCCGCCGCCTTGAATTAACTTTCTGGCTTCGCTTTTACTTGGCAGCACCTGTGTTTTTTCTGCTAAAAAATCCAACACATTGATTGTTCCTTCTAATTCGCTTTTATTAATATTGAATTGCGGTACGCCTTCAAAGATCTCTAAAAAAGTTTCTTCATCTAATTTTGAAAGATCTTTTAATTCACCGTTAAACAGCACCGAACTGGCTTCTACAGCTGCGTTATAATCTTCCTTACTGTGAACAAGGCTAGTTAATTCTTTTGCTAAGGTTTTTTGTAGGATACGCTTTCCTGGATCTTTTTCGTGTTCTGCAGTTAGCGTATCTATCTCTTCTTTGGTTAAAAAAGTAAATATCTTGATCCAGTTTTTTGCATCTGCATCAGAGGTATTTATCCAAAATTGGTAAAACTTGTATGGCGATGTTTTTGTTCTGTCTAACCAAACGCTTCCGCTTTCGGTCTTTCCAAATTTAGTGCCGTCTGCTTTTTTAATAAGGGTTGTTGTAACGGCATAGGCTTCTCCTCCGCATTTGCGTCGGATCAACTCTGTACCGCTGGTAATATTGCCCCATTGGTCAGACCCACCCATTTGCAACTTACAGTTTTTTGTTTGATGTAATTGGTAAAAATCAAATGCTTGTAATAGCTGGTAGCTGAACTCCGTAAAACTCATACCGGTTTCTAAACGGTTCTTAACAGAATCTTTAGCCAACATGTAGTTAACGGTTAGGTGTTTGCCAATATCACGAATAAAAGTTAGGAAAGAATAGTCTTTCATCCAATCGTAATTATTTACCAGCTCCGCTCCGTTTTTATCTGAATTAAAATCTAGAAATTTTTCTAATTGTTTTTTTATGCCATCAACGTTTTTATTTAATGCCGCTTCATCCAACAAATTTCTTTCAGCCGATTTTCCGCTTGGGTCGCCCACCATGCCGGTTGCGCCGCCTACGAGTGCAATAGGTTTGTGCCCTGCTTTTTGTAAACGCAACAACGTAAACACTTGCGTTAAATGACCAATGTGTAATGAATCTGCGGTTGGATCAAAGCCAATATAACCGGTTACAATTTCTTTTTTAAGAAGTTCTTCGGTACCCGGCATAATGTCTTGAAGCAAACCGCGCCAGCGTAATTCATCTACAAAGTCTGTTGTTTTCATACACAGTAAAATTACAAATATTATACCAAGCTTTTAAAGGTATGGCACGATGTTATTTTGCATATTTATTTTTATATTAGTGCTAATTATGTTTATATACAATGTAACGGTTAATATTGCCGACGATGCTCACAAAGAGTGGGTAAAGTGGATGAAAGAAGTACACATTCCGGATGTTATGAAAACAGGTTGTTTTATTGATAACCAAATGGTAAAGGTATTATATGTGGAAGATGAGGGACATACCTATTCTGTGCAGTATAAATTTTTAGAAATGGGAGATATAGAAAAATATCAAAAAGAATTTGCCCCGAAGTTACAAGCAGAACATACCACAAAATTTAAGGATAAATACACGGCGTTTAGGACCTTGTTGCAAATAATTGATTAGACCAGATGAGACTTATAGTAAGTATTGTCTGTCACTTCGAGTGAAAAAATGCGCGTCTTTTTCATTTTTTTGTATCGAGAAGTGGTTTTCAGGAATGCGCTCTCGATACTCCCGATCGCTATCGGGATTGCAAGAGTAGATGCAAAAAATCACTCTAACTGACATTTGGATACTAGAATTTCAATAAAAAACAAAAAAGTCGGTAACCAACCGACTTTTCCGAACCAAAGTAACTAATTGTTTAACCCTTAATTATGACAACTTTGTTACTTATCTCTTAAACAAGAAAACAACACTAATTCATTTTAAAAGGAGGTATTTTACCTTCCGCCATTAATTGTAAACTTTTCTTTTTGTGTTCTTCAAAATTACCAAAAGCTAATGCATCAAGCATTTCGCCACGGCTCATATCTGGATTGCCGAATTGTTTACGGATCTCTTCCGAACAACGGTCAACATACTTTTCAAATTTAATTGGTGCCCAAACATATTCTTTGTTAACCGCATCCTTATTAAAAGCAAACTCTTTTGGCAAGCCACCTTCAATTTTAGATTTTATATCTAAACCCTCGTATTTTTTTGGTAACAAACGGTTATCAAAAATAAAAGGCTTGCTGATCATAATAACATGCTTTTTACGTTTTGGATCTATCATTGATAAACCCTCAATACGTAAGCCTTTTTTCTTTAAGGTTCCGTACTTGCTTTCAAAGTGTTTTAAAATTTCGAACATGATCATTAAGATTGGACTACAAATGTAAGTATATAATTGTTAATAACTTTATTTATTAGACGAAAATATTTTGCTAAATCGCAATTGGTGTTCAAATGCCGTTAAAAAACGGTTAAAAAGCTGTTAGTGCGCTATTAATATCCTTTTAAAGCGCTGATTATCAAATAATTGTTGTTTTGGCTAAATTAACAATCTTATTTACGGGTCTTAGATAAAACGGCCAAAAAATCGCTGAATTTTTTTTGGTAGAAAAAGTTAAAAAATTAGTCCTTTTTGTAAACCAAAATGTTAAAAACGTATGGGTTTATGCGTTTGATCTGCTCGGTACGCTTTAAGCCTTTTAAAGTTTGTTTTTTAGGCTTGTTCATTAGATCATTTCTAGTGCTGTCCACCGGAAGAGCTGAAATTGTTTTAAATATCTCGTTAGATTTTACAGCAAAGCCGGTAGCTTCTGCCCCAGTAATTTTTCCTCTAATTACACCAATTACATTACCTTGATCGTTTAGTAACGGACCACCGCTATTACCGGGGTTTACCGGAATAGAGATCTGGTACATGGCAGTATCATTAAAATAGCCACTAAGTGAACTTAAAGAACCTTCACCGTAAACCATATCTTTTCTTGGGTAACCCAATGTGTAAACTTTTTCACCAATATCAGTTGGTTTTTCGCTGAATGCAAATGGAACTTCCCATGTTTTAGAGATCTCTTTATTTACAATTTTTAAAATGGCAATATCAAGTTTAGTATCAATTAATACAACTTCGGTTAAAGTTCTTTCTAAAGAGCCGTTTTGAACAAAAACGCTATCTGCACCATTTACCATGTGCGAACTGGTAATGATATATCCTTTATTGTTTAAAGCAAAAGCACTACCCTCTAAATTTGCAGGAGCATACACCGCTTTTTGATTTCCTTTTGTAATACCTTCAACAATGGCCTCGCTTACCGCTTCGCTAGAAGCTTTCAAGTCGATCATTTCGCGCATTAAATTGGTAATTTGGTTGCTTTGTTGTTTTAGTAAGTAACCACCGGTGCTTAATACTGCAACAGTACTTAATACTGCGATCACAGCAACACTGGCGGCGTAGGCAAAACCTTTAACATAACGTTTGGCAGTAGTTTCTTCTTTAATGGAAACAATTTTTGCATCGTTACCAAAAGCTTGGGTGTGTATTGCTTTTAATTTATTTTTAAAAGCATTTCTTTGTTCACTTTTGTTTAAAGTATTAATTAATGTTTTGTGCTGCTCAAAAGCGTTTGCAAAAACATTATCAGAACGTAATTGTGTTTCAAAAGCGGTTACTTCTTCTGCACTAAGCTCCCCATTTAAATAATTATCAAATAAATCTATCGGTCTCATTTTCTTTCTATTTGTTCAACTGGTAATATTTCAAAAAAACATTTCTTTAATCTTTGTAAACATTTGTATTTCTGATTTTTTGCATTGTCGGCATTGGTATAACCAAACTTTTCGGCTATTTCATCCATGCTTAATTTATGCACATAAAAATCTTTGATCAGTGTTGCGCAAGGCTCACCAAGTTCAGTAAGACTTTGAGTTAATTTATCTAATTCAACTTCTTTGTTTAAATGTTCGGCTATCTCTTCGCTCACGTCCACCAATTCGTTCTCACCATCTTCTTTAAACAAAAATGTTTTACTACTTTTTTTAAGTTGCTTTAGCCATAAACGCTTTGCAATTGAAAAAATATAGGTTTGCAGTTGACAATTTAATTCGAAGCCCGGCTTTTGAACATTTTCATATAAAACAATGATCGTTTCTTGATAAATGTCTTGAGCCGCTTCTTGCGTACCACTATTGTTTACAATAAATTTAAGAACGATGTTGTAGTACTTTTTATACAAAGCGCTTAATACCTCATTATTTCCTGTGCGCAAACCATCAATAAATTGATCTTCGGTAAACTGCACTTTGCTTCTTGACATAAACGCCTTGTTTGGATTAATACGATTTTTTGTCAAAGGTAACCCTTTAGCCCATTAAATATTTATAGAAATTAAATATTACATGAGGTAACCGAAAAGATTTACAAATTTATTTAACTGATTACCAGTGTTTTATAAAATAATTTAAAAATCTTTTAATTTTTTTGGGTTACTATTTTTAAAAAAAGGGATAAATGTAAAATTAACCAACAATCTAAAAAAAAACTAAAATGAAAAAAGTATTCTCAATTATCGCAGTAGCATTATTCGCTACAACTTTCGTAGCATGTGGACCTTCTGCTGAAGAAAAAGCTAAAATGGAAGAAAGAGCAAAACAAGTAGCTGATTCTATCGCTGCTGCAATCTCTGCTTCAATGAATGAAGTTGCTCCAGAAGCTGCTCCAGTTGATTCAGCTGCTGCAACTACTGAAACTGCTGCTCCAGCTGCAGAAGCTCACCACTAATATTTGTGTTTAGTTAGTTAGCTGATCGGCCTCAAAGCATTGCTTTGAGGCCTTTCTGTTTTATTTATTTCCTTTCACTTCAAATTTAATTGTAGTCAATTTGAGTAAGTCTGAGAAACGAAGACACTATTGAGACGCATACTCGATACCCGCCCGAACGACATTCAGTCGGGCGCGGCAATTTTTTGCAGGATGGAGGAAAACCCGTCTCAGCCGATAGGCAAAAAATCACTCGAACTGACAAATTCGAAAAAGAAATAGTTTAATAAATGCCTCAGTGCCATCTGCGAAATATGCGCCTTTATTTACTATGCTTTAGGAGCGATTATTTCCTATCTTTGCATTCAAAATTATTTACACATGAAAAAGTTAATCTTATTTTTTAGTTTAGTTTTTGTTTTGGCACAAACAGCTTGTGGTCCTGCTGCAGAAAGTCGCGACTCAATGCACAAAAGAGCAAAAGAAGTTCAGGATTCTATCGCTAAATCTATTAAGGATGCAATTGCTGAAGCTGAAGGGGTATGCCTGTAGCTGCGCCTGCAGTGGTTGTAGACACCACCAAAAAATAAGTTAGGAGGTTTCTCTTAAACAAAAGAAACCGGAGCTTGTTTTTAAAAAAAGCCAAGTGCTTTAAAAATATATTATGGAAATTACGGTTCAAAAAGTTTTAGATGCTTTAAAATAT
>JBEIEI010000146.1:0-7426 GCA_040382975.1 Flavobacteriales bacterium | reverse complement strand
AGCTTGATGAAACCAACACAGGAATTGAAATTGGACGTGACGGCGTTCAAAAATCTGTAGATATTTTAACTGAGTTTGCAGAAGTAACCAACACGTTCGGTGATGAAGAAATTCTTAACGATCCCGATAAAATGGATAAGCTCATTAACCGCCAAGCCGTTTTACAAGAACTAATTGATCAGCATGATCTTTGGAATTTGGATAACCGTTTAGAGCGCTCAATGGATGCTTTACGTTGTCCTGAAAGTAACGCTGAGGTGAAAGTGCTTTCTGGTGGAGAGCGTCGTCGTGTTGCTTTATGTCGTTTATTATTACAAGAGCCGGATATTTTATTATTAGATGAGCCTACCAATCACTTAGATGCAGAGAGTGTTGATTGGTTAGAACAACATTTACAACAATATAAAGGAACCATCATTGCTGTAACCCACGATAGATATTTCTTAGATAATGTAGCCGGTTGGATATTAGAGTTAGATAGAGGAGAAGGTATTCCATGGAAAGGAAATTACAGTAGTTGGTTAGAACAAAAAGGTGCTCGTTTAAAGCAAGAAGAGAAAACTGAGAGTAAGCGTCAGAAGGTTTTAGCGCGTGAGTTAGATTGGATCCGTCAAGGTGTTAAAGGCCGCGGTGTTAAACAAAAAGCGCGTTTAAATAATTACGATAAAATGATGGGCGAAGATGCTCGCTCGAAAGAAGAAAATCTGGAGATTTTTATCCCTAACGGTCCGCGACTTGGTAACGAAGTAATAGAAGCTATTGAAGTAAGCAAAGCGTTTGGGGATAGATTATTATATGAACATCTTAACTTTAAATTGCCTCCTGCCGGAATTGTTGGTATTATTGGGCCGAACGGTGCCGGTAAAACTACTTTGTTTAGAATGATCATGGGCGAAGAAAAACCTACAACCGGTGAGTTTTTAGTTGGCCCTACGGTTAAAATCAGCTATGTCGATCAAAATCATAAAGAGTTAGATCCTAATAAAACTGTGTACGATGTAATTAGTGGCGGATTGGATAATATCAATCTTGGCGGTAAGCCAATGAACTCAAGAGCCTATATCTCACGCTTTAATTTTGCAGGTAGCGACCAAGGTAAAAAAGTAAGTGTTCTATCCGGAGGAGAGCGTAACCGTTTGCATTTAGCAATGGCATTAAAAGAAGAGGGTAACGTATTGTTATTAGATGAGCCTACCAACGACTTGGATGTAAATACACTTCGTGCATTGGAAGAAGGTTTAGAAAATTTTGCAGGTTGTGCCGTAATTATTAGTCACGATAGATGGTTTTTAGACCGCGTTTGTACGCATATTTTGGCTTTTGAAGGTGATAGCAGTGTATATTGGTTTGAGGGTGGTTATAGCGAATATGAAGAAAATCGTAAAAAACGATTAGGAAATGTTGAGCCAAAAAGACCTCGCTACAAAAAGTTAGCAGTAAAATAACTGGGATATTTTTATAAATTAGTAGATAAATAAAAAATAAGATATATTTATATTAAAAACACACAAATATGATTCATTTTGATCCTTCAAAAATTTTAATACCGGTAGATTTTAGCGAAACATCAATGTTAGCTATTAAGCATGGTGCATTTACGGCTCAGCTTACTCAAGGAAGCGTTTATTTGTTACATGTAATAAATATTCAATATTTTTCTCAGGAAATGTTTTTGCCTACGGTTAGTGTTAATGCTCAAACCGATTTTGAAAAGATCGCTCAAGAAAAATTACTTCAGTTAGCAGACCAAGTTAGATCAGAATATGGTGTACAAGTTGAGTGCATCACTAAAATTGGATCTCCTAATCGCGAAGTGACTGATGTAGCAACTGAAATAGGAGCTACTTTGATCGTAATGGGAACCCATGGATATTCTGCCTTAGAAGAATTGGTAATAGGAAGTACTGCTTTAAAAGTAATTACAAAATCGCCTTGTCCTGCAATGGCAATGAATAGCGAAGCTGATCACAAAGGATATAATAAGATCGTATTGCCAATTGATACAAGTGCACATACACGCCAAAAGGTAAATTATACAATCGAATTGGCAAAAAAATTCAGTGCTTCCGTTCATGCAATTGCCTTATTAGGAACAGATGAAGATCAAGAAAAACCTTCAATGGAATTGATCTTACATCAAATTGAAACCATTGCAAAAAAAGAAGGTGTTGCATTTCATCATGATGTTATTTCTAAAGTTAAAAACAGAGCAACTTCAACTGTAAATTATATTGAAAAAATTGGTGCAGATCTGGTTGTTATTATGACTGATCAGGATGCCGAGTTAAGTGGTTTCTTTTTAGGACCATATTCGCAACAGGTTATTCATTTAAGTAAAGTTCCTGTAATTTGCATTAGACCTATTATTGCCGATACAAATATCAGTATGTTAAGCGGTACAAGCGGAATGTAATTTCAAGATCTATTGAATGAAATTCGCCAGAAACATCTACTTATAGTTTAAATATAAGAGTTGTTAATGGCGAATTTTTTATTTTATCAATTTAATAAACATAATATAAAAAAATAGCATTATCAATTTTTGTTTTAGTAAACTGTTTTGCATTCACTCAATAGCCTGTTGAGGTTAGTTTAGAACTTTTAGACGGTAATATTATAAAAGGCACCACAAGTCTGGCCGATATAGATCTAGTAACTGCCTTCGGAAAGTTGCAAATTCCAATTTCAAAAGTGAGTCATATAGAAATAGGCTTAGGTATAGATAATTCGGTAGGAGAAAAAGTATAAAGTAATTTAAAGATCTTATCAATCAGTAATGTGGAAGAAACACGAAAAGGTGCTTAAACATACCCTGTTAAGTAGGGGTTAGAAGCAACTCCTTTTATTCAAGATTTTTTTAATGATCCAAAAAATGTTTCTTCAGAAGATTCATATAACGGAGCGTTTATAATCGATAACGTTTTGTCTGAAATTCAAACCGCTTATAATGCAGCAAACAAAGGCGGTTATAACGTAAAGTTAAGTTTAGGAAAATATTTTTTTTCTGAATTTCTATTTTAATCTTAAGTAATGCACCGTTTATTTGGGTATTAAAAACTAATCATAAATTGTGCAAAAAAGCAGCAGGCTTTGAAACATTATTTGCTCTTAACCGTTAACTTTACACCACAAATTACATTATTATGGAAACTAAAATAGAACATATTACCTGCCTAATTATTGGATCTGGCCCTGCCGGTTATACCGCAGCAATTTACGCGGCACGCGCCGATCTTAAACCCGTTTTATATACCGGTTTAACTCCCGGTGGTCAATTAACCGAAACTACAGAAGTTGATAATTTTCCGGGATATCCAAAAGGCATTACCGGACCTGAATTAATGGAGGACCTTAAGGCGCAAGCCGAACGTTTTGGAACACAAGTTAGATTTGGTTTAGTTACCAAAGCAGATCTTAATGCAACCCCAAAAAGAGTTTGGGTAGATGAAACTACTGAGATCACTGCAGATACAGTTATTATTTCAACCGGCGCAAGTGCAAAATGGATAGGTTTAGAGAATGAAACACGTTTAAGAATGAGCGCAGGTGGCGTTAGTGCTTGTGCGGTTTGCGACGGATTCTTCTTTAAAGGCCAAGATGTTGCAATAGTTGGTGCCGGTGATACAGCAGCAGAAGAAGCAACTTATCTATCTAAGTTATGTAAAAAAGTATACATGATCGTTAGAAGAGGCGAGATGCGCGCAAGTAAAGCAATGCAGCAACGAGTTAAAAACACACCTAATATTGAAATTTTATGGGATTCTGAAACCCTAGATATTCTTGGTAAAGATACTGTTGAAGGCGCAGTTGTAAAAAATAATAAAACTAACGAAACCAGAACATTAAACATTACCGGTTTCTTTGTGGCCATTGGACACAATCCAAACACTGCTATTTTTAAAAGTCAGTTAGATATGGATGAGTTGGGATATTTACACGTAGTTCCGGGAAGTACAAAAACAAATATTGAAGGCGTTTTTGCTGTTGGCGATTGTGCAGATAAAACATACCGACAAGCAGTTACAGCAGCCGGTAGTGGCTGTATGGGCGCCTTAGATGCCGAACGTTATTTAGCGTCCGCCGGAGTTCATTAAAATTTAATGCCTTCAATTTATTGAAGGCATTTTTTTTATTCATAAAAATTCTAAAACAGGTTTTTATTTTTTTTCGTAACCAAATTTAATTGTTTAAGTTTATATAGATATATTCCTATAGGATGAAGAGACTTTTGAACATACTTATTTTATTGCCCCTTTTTACCTTTTCGCAGTCTCCAAAAAAATATCCTACTTTACTTTGGAAAATTACAGGGAACGGTTTAAAAAAACCTTCATACTTATACGGAACAATGCATGTGAGTAGCCGTGTTGCTTATCATTTATCTGAACAGTTTTTTAGTGCATTAAAAAGTGTAGATGTCGTAGGATTAGAAACTAATCCCGGAGATTGGCTTTTAAATATGGAAAAAACCGGTGAGTTAGATCAGGCGAACCAAATCGTATCCACAACCAATTACCGAAAGGATTTTTATCGTTCAACATTTTTGACCGGTTTTCCGGATAAACGAATGTTGCAAGGGATCTTGAGTTATGATCCGGATATTATTAATGGATTGTTATACCGACATAATCGTAGTAAGGAAAATTTTGAAGAAAATACTTACATCGATCTTTTTATTTTTCAATCGGCTTCAAAATTAAATAAGCAATTAATAAGCTTAGAAGATTTTGCACAATCCGAGATCAAAGCCAGGTTATCGGCTTTACCTGATGAGGAATTAAACGACGAAGCTAATTTAGAAAACACAAACAATAATTATTTTAGCGAACAAAAAATAGAAGATGCTTATCGTGAAGGTAACCTTGATCTTTTGGATAGTTTAAGCAAAAAGGCGAGTTCAAAGAACACGCAAAAATTTTTAATTAACGATAGAAATGTTTTTTTTGTAAATACCATCGATTCTGTTTTAAAAACGAAATCGTTATTTAGTGGTGTTGGCGCAGCTCATTTACCCGGAGAAGAAGGAATGATAGAATTATTACGAAAAAAAGGCTACGCCGTTGAACCTGTGTTTCCAAATAATTCAAAAAAGAGCGATGCAACTCGCGATGAGTTGGATGCTTTAGTAAAGCCTGTAACATTTCAAAAACATTTTATAAGCGATTCTTCCGTATCAATGAGTTTGCCGGGTAAACCAACTCAAATTGTAAATTTTGAAAATGTTAAGTATTTTATTTATGCCGACATGGTAAATGGTTCTTTTTATACTATTGCCAAATTGAAATACTTCGGACCACTCTCTAATACCAGTATTTCTCAAATGATGCAAAAGGTTGACAGTTTATTTTTTGAAAACATTCCCGGGAAAATAATTTCAAAAAAAGAGATCACTTCAAATAATGGCTTAAAGGGGTATGAGTTAGTAAGTAAAACACGCAGAGGCGATGAACAGCATTATCAGATATTTTTCTCTGATATTGAAATGATCTTATTTAAATTGGGAGGTAAACAAGGTTATGCCACAAGCAGTGAAGCAAAACAATTTTTTAATTCAATTCAGTTTTTTTCAAAAGGCCAAAGTAATGTAGAATTTTCTCCGCCAACAAAAGGCTTTTCTGTAAAGCTTCCTGCAAATTATTCTTACACCAAAAATAGTGGTGCTTCATCAATAGGTTTAATTGAAGATCTGTATGCTTACAATAACACACAAAAACAATTTTATGGCGTAAAACAAGCTGTTTACAATGATTTTGAGTATTTAGAGGAAGACACATTTGAATTAAATTTATTCTCTAAAAATATTTTAAAAAATTATGCCTTTACCGAAAACATTTCTCGTGAAATTAAAAAAGAGCAAGGTCTGCCGTGTATAAATTTCAAAGCTAAAAATAAACTTGGCTCTAATTTTTATGCAAAATTATTTATCAAAGGCGTTCATTATTATTTGGTGTATTTTATTTCCGAAAAAGAGAGCGGTTTTTTTAATGATATTTTTACCTCTTTTAAGTTAACCGATTTTGAGTTCATTAATCCAATTAAACAAATAACAGATAATGATCTCCATTTTAAAGTGCTTGACGAGGTTACCGTTAACGCAACCAGTAAGTTTAACGAGGCATATCAAAAAGAATATGAAAAAGCCAAAGTAAAAAAAGATAAAAAATTAAGCGATTATGATTATCGATCTAGTAGTAAATCCTATTATTCTCCTTCCAGTAATGAGTATGTAAATATTGCTTACGAAAAATTTAATGATTATGATTACCGAAATATTAATGAAATAGAAGAAACCATCAATAATACATTAAAGAGTAATACCAGCTTGGTTATAACCAATAAAGTAACATCCAATAAAGACGGAGTTTATACGTATAAATGTACTTTAAAAGACTCTGCTACTTCTAGAGTAATGGACGCGAAGATCTTTTTTAAGAATGGGGTTATGCAGGAGATCATTGCGCCTTATGATTCTTTAATTGGCTTAAAAGGCTGGACAAAAAGCTTTATGGAAAGCTTTGCACCAAAAGATACTATCATCGGTAAAAATATTTTTGAGAATAAATTCAACTTATTACTTAATGATCTATGTAGTAATGATACCGTTATCCGACAAAGAGCCAACACTTCTTTTCAGAACTCTATCATAATGAATAAAGTTTATATTGATGAGTTTGTTAAATTCATTCAAAGCAAAAATTTAAGTTTGGTTAGCGAAAATAGTCGTGCTCAATTATTTGTTAATGGCGGTACAATGAATAACAATAAAATAATTGAACCCTATAAAAATTTGTACAAACAATATACAGATAGTTTTTATTTACAATTGTGCATGCTTAAGGGTTTAGCCTATCTAAAAACACCGGCTTCTTTCTCGACCTTTAACAATCTTATATTAAGTGAAACACCATTGGTTGGAGAGGTAAGCATTGTTTCGGATGTATTTACTGTTTTACACGATTCATTAGAATTATGCAAGAATTTTTTTCCCGGCATGTTAGTATTAACTAAATACGATGAGTATAAAGATGCAGTATATACTTTAATGGCCGAATTGGTTGAAAAAAAGATCATTACTTCAGCTAACTACTTATCTCAAAAAGATAATATCCTTGCTGATGCCAATCTTGCATTAAAACGCTATAATCCTTCTACGGCAAAGTCTTCGGGTGATTATGGTGATTATGATTATTTAGATAAACCCATAAAAGAAATGGCTGAAATGATCCAACAAAGTATGGATGGTTTTACTAATAATATTTTGTTCAAAGGCTCTGATTATCTTAGAAGTTTAGATGCTTTTGGGCGAAATCCGTTGGTGAATTACGCCATTGTTTTATCTCCATTTTATAAAACCGACGAAAAAACAAAACAATTTTTTACCAAATTGTCAAAACTTAAAAATCAAAATATTGCCATGCCCGTTGCT
>JBEIEI010000145.1:0-7533 GCA_040382975.1 Flavobacteriales bacterium | reverse complement strand
AGGCTTTCAATTTTTTTTAGCGAAGCCTGAGAAGTGTTATTAACTAAACGACTTTGTTTTATTGCTATCTCCGAAAGTAAATTTCTATTAAGAGAAGGGTATAAATTTGTTTTTAGAAGATCTGCAAACCCATTTTTATCAGGGTAATTAGCATAAAAAGATCCAAGCGTTTCTTTTTTGTTTAGATAATCTAATACCAAGGAATTAATTGCTCCGGATCTTTTTAGATCAATGCTTTCTGTTTTAAACATCTTAATTTTTTGTTCCAAAAGCTAAATCTCCCGCGTCACCCAATCCCGGCACTATATAAGATTGTGCAGTTAATTCTTCATCAACAACACCACACCAAAGCGTATAATTATTATTTGGCATATTGGCTTTTAAATGGTCTATACCTTGTTGGCTTGCAACGGCAGAAACGATGTGTGTGTGTTTTGGCGTGCCTTTTGCTAAAAGGGCTTTATAGGTTAAAACCATAGAGCCACCCGTTGCCAGCATAGGATCACACAAAATAAGCACTTTGTCGGTTAGATCGGGGCAAGCAACATACTCAACAACAATTTCGAAAGTATTGTTTTTATGATGACGACGGTATGCACTTATAAAGGCATTTTGAGCATTATCAAAATAATTTAATATACCTAAATGCAACGGTAAGCCTGCTCTTAAAATTGTACCAATTACAGGTTGTTCTGCCAGCTTTTTTGTTTCTGCTACACCAAGTAAAGTGGTAGTTTGAGCTGCTTCGAAATTAAGCGTTTTACTTATTTCGTAAGCAAAAATTTCGCCCATACGTTCTAAATTCCTTCTAAAGCGCATGCTGTCTTTTTGAATTTCAATATCTCTTAACTCCAATATGTATTGGTTAAATATTGAATTTTGATTCGCTAAATTATGTATCATAATAGTTTATTTAGTAAGTGTGATGGTTAAGTTTTTTTCTGATTGATAAGAAACTTTATCAAAGATATCCAAAAGGTATTTATATTCTTGAAAGCCCGGAGATTCTATTTGCACAGTATATTTACCCGGAGGAAGAATGATAATAAATCTTCCGGTAGAAGGATTAGGTAAATAATTTCCTACAATCTCATTTGAAATTGTATTATTAACCGAAATGAAAGTGTCTCTAAATTCAATTTTATCCAAGGTATCTTTTGCCACTAATTCTCCAATTATAACTGTATAATCTGTTTCAACATTATTGAAGGATACGCGATAAATATCAAAATCGCCATTGCCACCACCTCTTAACGAGCTCACATAGCCGAATCGCCCGTTTTTAGAAATCCTGAAATTTAGATCATCATAGGATGTATTTACCGGATAGCCAATGTTTTTTACATCGCTAAACCCTGTACCCGAATCGTTTAAAGTTGCCTTAAAAATATCGTAACCACCCATGCTGCTGTGACCCTTACTGCTAAAATATAATGTACCTGCGTCTGGTGATAAATTCGGAAAATCTTCATCGAATGCAGTGTTTATCTTTGGACCTAAGTTTTTTGCTTCGCTCCATTTTCCGTTTGGTAATTTTAAGCAACTATAAATATCGGTGCCACCAAATCCACCTTTTCTATCACTCGCAAAATAAATAAGTTTGCCCTCGTTATCCATGCTTGCAGCAATTACGTCTCCGCTGCCATTTATGGTTGCAGGTAATTCTTCAAGTTTTGAGAATTCGCCCCCGGTAATTAAAGTTGACAAATAGAGTTTTTTCTCACCTCTTAAATTTGGTTTGTTTATTAAAAGAATATTTCCTTTCGCATTCATGCCAATTACTTCTTCGTTAGAATTTCCTGCGCAAATTGGTTTTCCGATCACATCCGCTGTAGCATATTCTCCATTTATAACTTTGGAGATATAAATAGAATTTAAAAATGTTCCATTTGGAGATTTTGTGACTTCCTTATCTAAGGGACGTTTAGAATTAAACACCATATAGGCTTCATTCTCATTTACAAAAGGATAATAATCTGCAAATGGCGAGTTGATCGTTTTTCCAAGGTTTTGGAAGACCACATCTATTGGAAATTTGATCAATTCTTTTGCATTGATACTATGTTGGATTTGTTGATCGACGTCATTTAAATTTGTTTCATTGCCCTTACCATTTTGTTTAAATTTATTAAACGCGGTAATAGCATCATCAAATCTGTTAGCAAATTGATAAGATCTACCTAACAAATAATCGGCATTAGGATTGTGTTTTTCGTTTCGGATAATATTTTCTAAATAAGGAACTGCTTTTGCCTTGTTAATGTTTGTGTTCAAATAGCAAACAGCGGTATTGTAATTATACGTTTCATTTTTCGGGTCGAGTGCAACAAGTTGAAGGAATATTTCCAGCGCCTCTTCATAATCTTCAAGTTTTAACTTGGCCTCACCTTGTGCGCTAAGATCTTTTATTTCAGTTTGAGTTTGCCCAAAATTTTTAGTATTGAGCAAGATAAAAAAACTTAGTAATAATAATTTTAAATATAATTTCATTGTTTTAACATTAAACTTAGCAACGTTCTATAATAACTGCATATCCTTGCCCAACACCAATACAAAGTGTTACCAGAGCATATTTTTTATTTGTGATGTTTAATTGTATTGCAGCCGAAAGTAAAATTCTTGCGCCTGTCATTCCTAATGGATGTCCCAAAGCAATACCACCACCGTTTGGGTTAATGCGCTCGTCATTATCTGCTAAACCCCAAGCGCGTGTGCAAGCTAAGGCTTGCGCAGCAAAAGCTTCATTTAATTCAATAAGATCTATGTCTTTAAAAGTTAAGCCGGCACGCTTTAAGGCCTTGTTAGCAGCCTCTACCGGGCCAATACCCATAATACGGGGCTCAACACCTACAACAGCACTTGAAACAATTCTTGCTAAAGGGTTTAAATTATTATTTTTTATTCCTTCCTCACCTGCAAGCAAAATTGCAACTGCTCCATCATTTAGTCCACTCGCGTTTCCTGCTGTTACGGTACCATCTTTTTTAAACGAAGGTTTTAAGTTTGCTAAACCCTCTAATGTTGTTTTTGGTTTTATAAATTCATCATTTGCAAATTGAATGGCATCACCTTTTTTTTGTGGAATTGATAACGCGACAATTTCTTTTGCAAATCTTCCTTCGCTTTGTGCTTTTGTGGCTTTTTGCTGACTCCACAAAGCAAATTTATCTTGGTCTTGTTTTGAAATGGAATATTTTTCTGCAACATTTTCGGCTGTTTCGCCCATTGCGTCTACACCAAAAAGTTCTTTCATTTTTGGATTAATAAAACGCCATCCAAAACTGCTATCAAACAATTGTTGATCGCGCCCGAATGCAGAAGCTGCTTTGCTCATAATTAATGGGCCACGTGTCATATTTTCTACACCACCCGAAATCATTAACTCCTCATCGCCAACTTGAATTGCTCTTGCAGCATCAATACTTGCGCTTAAACCACTTGCGCACAAACGATTGGTTGTTTGACCCGGAACCGTTATTGGAAGACCGGCTAACAAAGAGGCCATTCGCGCAACATTTCTATTATCTTCGCCCGCCTGATTTGCACAGCCTAAAATAACATCTCCAACTGAACTAAAATTGACGTTGGCGTTTTTATGCATTAGTTCTTTTAAAACAAAGGCAGCCAGATCATCTGTTCTTACTGTTGATAAAGTTCCTCCAAAATTTCCGATGGCAGTTCTTACGCCATTAATGATATAAGCTTGGTGCATAATGTTTAATGTAATTTACGAGATAGTAAATGTAATTATTATTATTGTTTTTAGGAATGATTAAAATGAGCAATTTTCTAATACTAAGCCTAAATTAGCTTAAAAATTAACGGACATTTTGGTTTTTTTAAACAAAAAGTCCCTCTATGGAATTACCAATAGGGGGACTTTGAAATTAAGTTTATTATCTAACTTATATTTTAATCTGGTTTAATTTCTTCTTTGTGTTTTGTATTGTTATTATATACATCGTCCACATCATCCTCGTCCTCTTTTAATTCAACATTTTTTTCGTTTTAAAGATTTACGTTTACAATTACGGGAGGCGCAGTAGGTTGCGATAACCAAACCGTTCCATTATAAAATACATAGTGATTTCTCCAATTATCCCAATATAAATTGTATTTAGGGAAAAATACCCATCTGCGGTTATAAGCAAATTTTGGGCGCCAATGTGGATGGTATACAACTACTTTATGTGGGCGGTAATGGCTTCGTTTTACTACCACAACTTTATTGCCGCCGCGATGCGGGTGTCTACCACCGCGGTGGCCTTTTTTTTGGGCTAAAAGTTCGGTTGTTGAAATTAAAATTCCAAATGCAAGTAAAAGCAATTTTATAGTTTTCATGATTACGGTGTTTTTTGTAAGACTATCTAAAAACAAAAAAGTTTAATTACCACTCTTTCGAAGTTTTGTATACAATGCCTTTAAATAGGGCAACTATTTTTGTAGGGTCGTTTTTTAAAAATACATTTACCTTATAATGCCCAAGTTTTTCTGTTTCGGTTTCACAAAAGGCTTCTGCTATTAACTCATCATTTTCTTTTAAACTAACTAAGTGCGAAATTGATGTTTCAATGCTTACGCTTTTTCGTCCCTTTGAATTTGAAGCGAAAGCAAGGGCAGTGTCTGCCAGTGAGTATGTAATTCCACCATGGGCGATGCCGAAACCGTTTAGCATATCTTTTCTAACAGTAAGCGTTAATTTGCATGAGCCCGGATTCAGTTCTAAAATTTTTATTCCTAACCATTGACTAAAAAAATCGTTAGCCATCATGGTATTTATAATTTTAGTATGTGGCATGATGTTACATTTTTGGTTTCCAAGGCAATTCAATTGCATTTTTATCTATGGTGATCCAGCGCGAAAGCATGAATAAATAATCAGATAATCGGTTTAAATATTTTGGGTGAATATCTTCAACCTTTTCGTTTTCAGCTAAACGTAAAACTGCTCTTTCTGCTCGCCTGCAAACACATCTTGCAATGTGGCAATAAGAAACATGAACATGTCCTCCTGGTAAAACAAACGATTTCATTTCGGGAACCTGATCATTTATTTTATCTATAGCGTTTTCTAGCGCAACTACATCTTCTTCAAAAATCGGAGGCAGTTGCATTTTATTTTTTTCAGGATCGGCCGCTAAATGCGAGCCAATTGTAAATAGTCTATCTTGAATAGAAATTAATAGATCAAATGTAAATTTATCTTCAATAACATCGCGTAACAAACCAATATGCGAATTTAATTCGTCCACCGTTCCGTAAGCTTCAATTCTTATGTGGTGCTTCGGAAGTCTTGTTCCGCCTATTAAGGAGGTTTGTCCTTTGTCTCCTGTTTTAGTATAGATCTTAAAAGCCATTTATAATTAGTTATTAAAATGTTAGACTTATATTAATACTTGGCATTATTGGTAATTGATTTATGCGATTAAAAGTAAACCGATCTACATAAAAAATGTTTTCGCGATTGTAAATATTTGTTGCTCCTGCATTAACCTCTATGGTTGTTTTTTCGCTATAATTATATTTGTATTTAATACCAATGTCAAATCGGTGATAGTCAGGCAAACGACCACCGTTTAAGGAAGAGGGGATGTAACTTAAATTGCCATTGGCTGTATTTAAGTTGTAATTAATGTTGCCTTGAGGATTTAATTGATTAACAAATCCTTGAGTTTGAGTAAAAGGAAAGCCTGTACCATAATTCCAACGGCCGTTAACTTCCCAGTTTTTCTTTTTGCCAAACGAATAAGAAGTCACTAAATTAACATTGTGTCTGCGGTCAAAATTTGGCGGATAATTTGTTACAACACCGGTTGAATTATTACCGATCCATCTGTCGTTAAATGTTAACGAATACACAGCCCAAAAGTAAAAACGTTTTCTGTCGAATTTTAAAACAACGTCAAAGCCTCTCGCTCTGCCTTGCTCAATAACAAAATTCTTTTTGTATTCATCCGGTTGGTTTGCATTGAGATCATTGTCATCGTATATTTTTTCGCGATTAACATTTATTACCTGATTAAAATTCTTTTGATAAGCTTCAACATTTAATTCAAAATATTTAAAAAGATCAAACTCAAATCCACCTACAATGTGGGTGGCTTTTTGTACAGATGAATTAACTGTTTGCGTTTTGCCTTTGTAATCTACATAGGTTTTTGATATTTGATCATTTTCCGGTGAATTGATAAAACCATAAAATAAATTCACAATATCTCTATCACTGTTTGCGCTTAAAAGTGTTTGACTGTATAAACCTCCGGCACCTTTAAATCGTATTTTGGGTGTAACATTTATTTTTACAGAAGCTCTTGGTTCTGGCGAAAATACAGCAAGTGTAGCGTAGTACTGTAAACGCATACTAGGTTCAAAAACAATTCTTTTCTTTTTATCAATGTATTTATACTTAACAAAACCTGCAATATCCATGGTAGATCTGTCAAGTTTTATTTGAGCATAATATGGATTTTGTATTTCATAATTTGTGGTTGTAATAATTCCTTCAAAACCAAATCTCAATTCTTGTCGACCGATAAATTTCACAAAATTAAAACCTGTATTTACACCGCTCACATCACTTCTTTTAGAATCTGTATTTAATGATGGATTTTTAAAATTGATGGTGTATTTGGAGTAGGCAAAAACTCCTTCTAT
The DNA here is from genome assembly GCA_040382975.1 of Flavobacteriales bacterium. Classification (GTDB taxonomy): domain Bacteria; phylum Bacteroidota; class Bacteroidia; order B-17B0; family Aurantibacillaceae; genus Aurantibacillus. The sequence continues at coordinate 879 of JBEIEI010000145.1, read as the reverse complement.
TAATAAGTTGCTAGATTGAGGAACAAGAACAAAATTAGTTCCAACGCCAACATTTTTCCAATTAAATTCTGCAATATCACTGTATTTTACGGCATCAGTAAAGTTAAAGCCAAACACACTAAACTTGCTTCCGCCTGTAGAATTAATAGAAGTTTTTGCATAAAGATCGGTGTAATAAAAGGGTAAGCCATTTGGATTAGCATATGAATAGATGAGTTTTGAAGTTTGCGGTAAATAAGAATGTTTTGCGGAAATCAGAAAAGATGCACTTGTGTTTCCATCATCTTTTAGCTTAACAATAGGCCCTTCTAAAGTTGTTTTTGCGCCAAAGGTTGAAGCAGCGATTTTTCCGCTAATTCGTTTTTTATTTCCATCGCGGGTTGTAACATCCATAATTGATGAAGTTCTTCCGCCGTATTCAGCGCCAAAACCAGCACTATAAACATTTGCGTTTTTCATGATATCGTTATCAAATACAGAAAATAAACCAATGGAGTGAAAGGGATTGTAAACAACTAAGCCATCTAATAACACTTTATTTTGAACAGGTAGTCCGCCACGAATATATAATTGCCCGCCTTGATCGCCGGTAAAAACAACGCCGGGTAAAACTTGCAGGTATTGCGCAATATCGGGCTCACCTACACTGGGCAGTTTACTGATCATAATTGGATCTATTTTTTGAACAGCAACAGTAGTGTTTTCCAATTTTTCTACTGCGGTGGTTGAAATTTCTATCTCCTCTAATTTTACACCACCTTTAGTGGCGAAGAATTTTTTTGTAAGAATGTCACCAGATTTAACAGTAATGGTTTCTTTAAGGGTGTCAAAATCTAAATTAGTTACAAGCAGTTTATATTCTCCCGCCGGAACACGTGT
>JBEIEI010000144.1:0-7574 GCA_040382975.1 Flavobacteriales bacterium | reverse complement strand
GCTCATTAAGTGTTTTGTTGATTTTAGTTAATTCGGCAACTTCATTTACTCTAATGGCATAATATTCTGGGTGTACATAATGTGAAATCTTTTTATCGGAAAATTCAACAAATTTTTTACTTATCTCCTCATTCCCTTTTTTTACAACAAGAAATAAATTTTGTTTGTACCATCTTGCCAAATCTTTGTTATTCCAAAAAATAGGTCGGAATACATCTAACATAACGAAACCGTGTTTTTGAAATTTATTATTCCAATATTCTGGCCATTGTTCATTAATATGATTTTGGCCACCTTGCCCGGGTATAGCAGCCGAAAAAACGATGTAATCACTTAAGTCTGTTAGATTTTTGATTATAATATCGGCACTTGTTTCCTTCAGATGCTCAACTACTTCCAGGCAAATTGCAAGGTCAAATTTTTGATTAATGCTAAAGTCTTTTTCTAAATCAATTTCTTTAAAATTATCTAATGAAATATGATTGCTCAACTTTTCTTTATCAACCCACGTTCCATCCAGTCCTAAAAGGCTCTTTACACCGTATTCTTTAAAAACATTTAGAAATGTTCCTATACCGCAACCAACGTCGATCACACTTGCTGGTTTTATGGTTTCCATTAGAAGCGGGACAATGATCTTAGGATCTCCAAGATGATGCGCTATTTCTTCGTGAATATATTTTATTTCTTTTTCCATTATAAGTTTTCTGATTATTAATTAAACTTCCATTCACATATTGGAACTACAAATCCTACAACATTTGGATTTTTCTCAATATATGAATTGTTCATGCTTTCAATTTCCAGATTTATGCATCTTTCTTTATTAAATAGATGATTGCCAAAAGCGTTTCCATCGTGAAACCAAACAGAAACGGGGTAAATGCCATCTGCTAAAAATGGCGAAGTAACTGTTACGTGAACCTTACCTGATTTTTTTGGAGCTCCAAAATCAAGAATGCCATTTTGTAATGGATTAGTTCCAAAAATTGGATTTTCATAATTATCATAAACAACAAATCCGAAGTTTGGTTGTTTTATTATGTTTTCGCTTTCGTAGTGGAGGTTTAAACAAATTTTATCTTGTTGCTGAAAGATCTCAACACTTTTAACAACACTGTTTTCGGGATAGTATACTTTGTCAGCATTGTTTTTTTGATCCAGATAATTGCTAATTATACTATCAATATTACCCTTGTTTTTGATTGTGCCGTTTTCCATCAAAATACCAAGTTTACAAAGGTTTTTAACCGCTCCCATATTGTGACTTACAAAAAGAACAGTTCTTCCTTCGTTTCGGCTCACATCTTGCATTTTACCAATGGCTTTCTTCTGAAAATCCGCATCCCCCACAGCCAGTACTTCATCTACAATTAAAATTTCTGGTTCTAAATGTGCCGCCACAGCAAAAGCCAAGCGTACATACATACCACTACTATAGCGCTTCACAGGTGTGTCAATGTATTTTCCTACTCCGGCAAACTCTACAATCTCATCAAATTTGCTTTTAATTTCATGTTTTGTCATGCCCATTATGGCACCATTTAAAAAAATATTTTCTCGTCCGGTTAACTCCGGATGAAAGCCTGTACCAACTTCCAACAAACTAGCTACACGCCCATAAAGATCTATAGAACCAGTTGTAGGAGTTGTTACACGAGAGAGTATTTTTAAGAGGGTAGATTTGCCTGCGCCATTTTTACCGATCACGCCAACAATGTCTCCTTTTTTAATTTCGAGGTTAATGTCTTTTAAGGCATAAACATAATCCCCGCCTTTTTCGGCCAATTTATTTTCAAGCCCAATTTGCAGGTTTGGGTCTTCTTTACCGCGTGCGATTGCCCACCAGCTTTTAAGATCGTGCGTTAAAGTTCCGGTACCCACATTACCCAGACGGTACTGTTTACTTAAGTTCTCTATTTTAATGGCAATATCACTCATTTAATATTTTTAATTTGTTTGGAAAGATCCCGCTCCGCCGCGGCGGAGAAGCGGGATTTAATCCGCTAGCAAAGTTAATGCGGCTGCCGCCTTTTACTTTCAGTGGTATAACTATCCCGACGCTCTTTAGCAGTCGGTCGGGATTAAGCCCAACTAATTCAAACAGTGTGGCCACTGCGTGCCCTTCTTTTGAATAAGTTGGGCTAAACATAATCCATAAAGTTGCGTTCAATACGATTGAACATAATAACACCAATAACTAAAAGCACCAACATAAAAGCAGCGCTGTATCCTAAATAGAAGTAATTCATTTGCCCAACGCCCAATAAAATGGTTCTAAAGGTCTCAACAATGCCCGTTAAAGGATTTATTAGAAAGAAAATGCGGTATTTACCACTTACGCTGGATAGCGGGAAAATAATAGGGGTAATGTACATCCATAATTGCACCCCAAAACTGATCAGTTGTTTTAAGTCGCGGTACTTGGTAGTGAGTGAGGAGATCAAAATGCCGAAGCCCAAACCTAGGCCTGCCAGTATGAGCAACATAACCGGGATGAGTAAAAGGGTGAGGTCGAAATGAAAATCGTAACCGTTGAATGAGTAGTAAATAATTATCAATGCCAACAACGTAAATTGAATGGCAAACTGTATAAGATTTGAAATCACAATGGAAACCGGAACCGTTAAGCGCGGAAAATACACTTTACCAAAAATGCTGGCGTTTTGTGTAAAGGTATCAGATGTTTTTAGGAGGGTGGTAGAGAAATAATTCCAGGCAACCGTTCCACTTAAGTAAAACACTATCGGCGGCAAATTAGCGGTAGAGAATTGCGCGATCTTGGCAAACACAATGGTGAACATAGCGGTGCTCAATAAAGGCTGTATAATGAACCACAGAGGGCCTAAAATGGTTTGTTTGTAAAGCGCAACAAAATCACGGCGCACAAACAAGGCAATAAGGTCTCGGTAAGCCCAAAGCTCTTTGAGGTTAATGTCGAAGAGACTTTTTTTAGGTTCTATTCGTAAATGATATTTCATTTTAAGTTTAGAAAGTTTAAAGTTAGAAAGTTAGAAAGTTGGTTCTCGATACACCTCCTGCGTCGGCACTCGAACTGACAAGGTTTTCGCTTCTCGACTCCTCCTTCGACAACCCTTCGACTTCGCTCAGGGCAAAGGCTCGAAGTGACAAGTTCTCGACTCCGCTCGAGATGACAGCTCTCGACTCCTCCTTCGACAAGCTCAGGACAGCGGCTCGGTGTGACAAAGGGCGATTTGCGAATATGGAGTCCATTTTATCCATTATCTATCAACTCTTGAACCTTTTTCTCCAACATTTTTTGATCAGGTAGATACATTTGGTATTTTGAAACAAAAATTTTGTTAGAAAGTCCGCCTGTTGCGTATTGTACTAAAAGATCGTGTTTGTCTGCAGCAATAATAATTCCAATGGGTTCATTGTCACCCGCCGTGTTTTCTTCTGTTTTAAAGTAGTTCAGGTACAAATTCATTTGCCCAATATCCTGATGCTTTACTTTTTTAGTTTTAAGATCAATAAGAACAAAACATTTTAAAATACGATGGTAGAAAACAAGATCTATAAAATAATGTTCGTTATCTAAGGTGATTTTAAATTGTTTAGCAACAAATGAAAATCCTTTGCCGAGTTCTAAGAGAAATTTCTGTAGATTATCTACCAGTTTCTTTTCAAGCCCTCTTTCTTTAATAATACTATCTTTTGATAATTCTAGAAATTCAAAAACATAAGGATCTTTTATAGCGTCTTTAACTGAAATAAGTTCATGCCCTTTTTCCGCTAAAGCCAATACCGCCTTTTTTATCTTTGCTTAAGGCTAGGCGTTGAAATAAAGCAGAATCAATTTGTCGTTTCATTTCACGGAAGCTCCAGTTTTCTTTTATGGCTTGTTTTTCATAAAAGCTTCTTGCCATGTCGTCTGAAACCGTTAATAACTCAGCATAATGGCTCCAGCTTAAAAAGATGCCAGACGGTGTCTGGCGTTTTTCAGATTTGCCAGATGGTGTCTGGCGAATTGATGATTTTCCGGAAAGTGTCTGGAATTTTGGGTATTTGATATAAAACAAACGCATCAATTGAAGATTTGATCGGCTGAAACCTTTCCCGTATTTGGTCTTTAAGTCAGTTGAAAGCTTAACCAATAATTCAGCGCCATACTCAGCCCGTTCTTTTCCGGCTTGTTCAAACTCAACAATGTGTTTTCCTATTTCCCAATTTGCCTTAACTAATTCGGTATTGATAGCTTTATACGCATTTTCTCTGGCATGTTGCAAGGTTGCACCAATGTTATCAAGAAGTTGGGTGTATTTTGGTTTTTTGGGTTTCAAAAAAATCTTATAAAAAGTAGTTAAATAGACGTTGAGTAATTTCCGCAACAGTGTTGCGGATTTTTGATAATGTTTAACAGAGAGGTGATCATTTTAAATTTTCCCAATACTAATCTACCGCTTCTCCGCCGCGGCGGACAAACAAGGCAATAAGGTCTCGGTAAGCCCAAAGCTCTTTGAGGTTAATGTCGAAGAGACTTTTTTTAGGTTCTATTCGTAAGTGGTATTTCATTTTAAGTTTAGAAAGTTTAAAGTTAGAAAGTTAGAAAGTTGGTTCTCGATACACCTCCTGCGTCGGCACTCGAACTGACAAGGTTCTCGCTTCTCGACTCCTCCTTCGACAACCCTTCGACTTCGCTCAGGACAAGGGCTCGAAGTGACATGCTTCGTCTCGACTGACAGCTGAAAGGCTATAGGACATAATACCCTCCGGTTTTTTTGCTGCCCCGCCTTTCAATCAATTCTTTTTTTAATAACACTCTTATAAGTTTATCTATGGTGCTAAATGGTATGTTTAATAGGCTTGATAATTGAGCTGCTTTAGTACCAGGGTTTATTTTAATATAATCAAAAACCAGTTTTTGCTTGATATTTAATTCGCCATTTAATTCGCCATTTAATTCGCCATTTAATTCGCCATTACTATTTTCCCCGACCTTATCTTTTGTTTTAGCTATGGCTGTTACCATAAAGCCATGTTGAAAGTTTTCGAAAATAGGGGCGCTTAAACCATAGTTAAGAAAGCTGTTTTGAATACGTTTTATACCGGAACCATATTTTTCGATAATACCGGCTTCTTTAAATATGGCGGCAATTTTACGGTTGCGTGCCTGTGAGGTATAGTCGCCGCTAATTAATTGTTGGGCACTAATTGAATCGGGGAGTGCACCGGGGTTAAAAAACTCAATTCTATCGTCATAAATTTTCACAGATGAGTCGCCATAGTGCATATAGTCGCGATGAACGATCATGTTCACAATAATTTCCCTTAGAGCATTTAAGGGGTATTGCCAACGTTCCTCACGTTGCAACTCACCGCTGATAATAAACTCTTTATTGATATGTTTTTTAATAAAATGGAGTACATCTTCTACCTCAGTAAACAAGTCGGATCGCAGTGTTAAACCATCTTTAATGAGCGTGGGCTCAGAGAACCGGCCCATTTCAATTACAGCTTTAAAAACATCGTTTTGTGCAAATAGTAAATGACAGGCATTGCTGATGCTTGATTCTTTAATGAGTTCAAATTTATATAAAACAGTTAAAGGGTCATCTTGTACAGGATTTTCTTTGAGCTTGTTGCTTTTTTCAATAAAGGCATTTACCTTATCTATAGAGATATCAGCTAGTGTATGATCTGAACTTGTATAGCTATCCCAACTAGAGTTAAATGTTTGGAGATGCATATTGGCAATCTCCGTTAAATTTAATTGATGGTTTGAGTTTTTCAGGCGTTTATAGTAGCGGCCTTTAAAGGATACCGGTTTGATTGGAAACTCCGCTATAAAAATTTTCACCACGGTTTGTCCATCTATTTCTACTGTTTCTAAGTCGGGGAAAAGAGAAGGTTTTGTTTTGTTCTTGATTTCATTTAGCCATTGTTGAAGTGTTTCTTCGCCAATGCTAAACGTTTTTAATGCTTTGCCGTTATCATCCATTCCCACCCATATAGTGCCACCTTTTGTGTTTGCAAAAGCTATCAAGGTTTCAATAACAGAATCGTTAAAGTTGCTTTTAAATTCTGTATGGAGATTTTCGTTCAAGGTTTAAAGTTAGAAAGTTGGTTCTCGATACGCTTAGCACAGACACACCTGGTCTCTAGTGACAATCTTCTCGTTCCTCGATTAAGCATGAAACAGATCTGTGGGATTTAATTCCAAAAATTCTTTCCAATTGAGTTCTTTTTTGCCAAGAAGAAAGAGTTGAGTGAGTTTAAATTCTTTTTGAAACGCCTGCATGTCTATTGTGTTTTGCAAATTACTCACTATACTGATTAATTTTACTCATTGCATTGAGTAATTTGTAATTGGTTTAAAAAATTTATTTTTTTGGCCAAATCAACAAAATTATGAATAGGCCAAAAATGTAATTTAGCAATAGGATAATCGGAAATTGACCGATTATTAGTGTTTTTATTTACGTAATTATTCTTGATTTTTCGATTAAACTTATTGCTTATTGTATTAAGCAGAAAGGTTGAAAAATTGCTTATTATATTAAGCAATTCGAAAAGACTTTGTTCACTACGGCGTATGACATGGTTTTTCATTTCAAATTGTTCCAATACCATTCCACCGCTTCTTTTAAACCTTTCTCTAAATTGTGAGTTGGTTTGTAGCCTAATACTTCTTCCGCTTTTTTTATGCTTGCTAGTGAATGCGGTATATCTCCTTTGCGCACCGGCCCATGGATCACTTTTACATCTGCAATGGCTGCATCATGTTTACTCAAATTAGTTTTTAGTAATCCCAGCAATTGATTCAGATCCGTTCTATCTCCAACCGCCGTATTAAACACTTCTGCAATTGCTTTTTTGTTGGTGCTTGCTAAAGCAAGTTCATTCATTTGAAGTACATTATCAATATAAGTAAAGTCGCGGCTATGTGTGCCATCGCCATTTATTACCGGGCTTTCGTGTGCCATTAATTGCATACAAAATTTTGGGATGGCTGCGGCGTAAGCACCGTTAGGGTCTTGCCGGCGGCCGTACACATTAAAATAACGGAGGCCAATGCATTCCAAACCATAATTTAAACCAAATACATGCGCGTATAATTCGTTTACGTATTTTGTAACGGCATAAGGCGAAAGGGGTTTGCCAATTATTTCTTCTACTTTAGGCAGTGTTTCGCTATCGCCATAAGTGCTGCTGCTGGCGGCGTAAACAAAACGTTTTACTTTGGCGTCGCGCGCTGCAACCAGCATGTTTAAAAAACCGTCGATGTTTACACTGTTGGTTGTAATGGGATCGTTGATGCTGCGAGGAACACTGCCAAGCGCTGCTTGGTGTAAGATGTAATCTACGCCTTCACATGCTTTTTTACAAGTATCCAGATCGCGTATATCACCTTCAATGAGTGTGAAGTTTGAATTGCCGAGTAGATGTTGAATGTTTTCTTTTTTTCCGGTCGCGAAATTGTCGAGACAAGTGATATGATTGTTTTTTGCAATGAAGTAGTCGCATAGGTTGGAGCCGATAAAGCCGGCGCCGCCTGTTACTAATACTTTTGTGTTAGTTATTTTTATGTAAGCGCTCATTCCGTTTTTTAT
>JBEIEI010000143.1:0-7590 GCA_040382975.1 Flavobacteriales bacterium | reverse complement strand
TGGTAAGTTTAGTTTTAATTTAAAAAGTGTTGATCCAAATATGTATTGGTTTACCAATACCAATAATATTAACGAGCAACCTAATTATGTTTTTTTCGCTGATGCTGAGCCTCTAAAAGCTACTTTAGTTGGAGATTCTATTGCCTATTCTTCTGTTTCAGGTGGGCAAACTCAAAAAGATTATATAGAGTACCGCACTACTATTAGTGCTTTTGTAGCACAACAACAAAAAATGCAAGCCGACTATAACACAGCCGCACAAACCGGTGATTATAACGGTATGAATAAGATCAAGGAAGACTTTCAAGCGCTTAACAATGTATTTATTGATGGATTAAAGAACTTTATTAAAACCCATCCTAAATCTGCAGTTAGCGGCTTTATAATTTATAACGATTTTAATAACCCTAATATCCCTATGGAAATTGTTATTGAATCTCTTAGTTACATTGATAAAAGTATTGAAAACACCAAATTCATTAAACTTGCTAATAAGCGTGTTGACGCAGTAAAAGGAACAATGGTTGGCAACAAAGCAACTAATTTCACTCAAAATTCTCCTGAAGGAAAACCTATTAATTTAACTGATTTTAAAGGCAAGTATGTGTTAGTGGATTTTTGGGCTAGCTGGTGTGGTCCTTGCCGTCAAGAAAACCCAAATGTAGTTGCGGCATACAATCGCTTTAAAGGTAAAGGATTTACTGTTCTTGGCGTTTCTTTTGACTCTAATAAAGATGCTTGGTTAGCGGCCATCCAAAAGGATAATTTAACATGGCCGCATGTGAGCGATCTTAAGGGTTGGGGAAACGAAGCCGGTAAAATTTTTAGTATCACAAGTATCCCTCAAAATTTATTGTTAGATAAGGATGGTAAGATCGTTGCTAAAAACCTTCGTGGTGCTGCGTTAGATGAAAAATTAGCAGAGCTAATTAAATAATTACTTCTTACCAAAAAAAAACTAATTTTGCTTGTAATTTAATGTGAGCGGTATGCCACGTTACTAGATTAAAAAAGCGTTTTTAAAACATATAATAATTAATAAATAAATTATCACAATTATGAAAATGAATAAAGTTGTTGCTGTTGCTTTTGCTCTGGGAGCTTTTGTAAACCAAAGTAATGCACAAGAACCTGTAGTAATGACAATTAACGATAAATCGATTTCAAAATCTGAATTTGAAGCAGTATATCGTAAAAACAATGGCAAGGAAGTAAATAATACTACCAAATCTGTAAATGAATATGTTGATTTATTTTCTTTATTTAAAAGCAAAGTTTTTGAAGCCGAAAGTATGGGCTTGGATACTTTAACGTCTTTTAGAAATGAATTAGGTGGTTACCGCCGCCAATTAGCTGCGCCTTATTTAACCGACAAAAATACGAACGAGAATTTGCTTACAGAAGCTTATGAACGTTTAAAAACTGAGGTTCGTGCTAGTCATATTTTAGTTAGAATTGATGAAACTGCTTTGCCTAAAGACACGCTTGAGGGCTGGACAAGAATTCATATTATTAGAAATGCCGTATTAGGAAAATTACCTACTGCAGCAGAAATTACTAATTACGAAAAACTTTTAAAAAATCAATCAGAAGTTGCTAAAGGTTTAAAAGGAAAAGACAGTACAATTTATAAAGCAAAATTAAACTCAGTAAAAAATTTAGCTGATTATTATAAAAATGCTGCTGATAAATTTATGGACATCGCTCCAAAAACCAGTGACGATCCTTCAGTAGTTGATAACAGAGGCGATCTTAATTATTTTTCTTCTTTAGATATGGTTTATCCATTCGAAACTGCTGCTTATAATACTAAAGTTGGCGATGTTAGTCCTGTTGTTAGAACACGTTTTGGTTACCATATTTTAAAAATTTATGATAAGCGCGAAAGTCGTGGCGAAATTTTTGTTTCTCACATCATGGCAAAGTTTGGTAAAGATGCTACAGAGCAAGATAAAGCAAATGCAAAAACAAAAATTGATGAGTTATATGGCAAATTAAAAGCAGGTCAGGTTTTTGAAGATCTTGCTCGTCAGTTTAGTGACGATAAACAAACCGGCGATAGAGGAGGTCAATTACAACCTTTTAAAAGCGGAAAACTACCTAAGACATTTGAAGATGCTGCTTTTGCATTAAAGGCAAATGGTGACTATTCAAATCCGGTATTAACGCAGTATGGATGGCATATTATTAAACGTAATGATCTTAAAGGAGTTCCTCCGTTCAATGAAATTAAAAATGAATTAAAAACACGTGTTACACGCGATGGCCGCTCTCAAATGGGAAGAGTTGCTTTAATGGAACGTGTTAAGAAGGAAAATAATTTTAAAGAGAATTTAAAAAACAGAGATGAATTAGGTAATGTTTTAGATACAACTTATTTAAAAGCTACTTGGTCAGCATCTCGCGCAAATAAATTAGGTAATAAAGAGATATTTAATTTAGGTGGTAGATCATACACTCAAAATGAGTTTGCGAAGTTCTTAGAAACGCAAATGACCTTTAGAAGTCCTACTGATGAGAAGGAAATAATGAAAGGTATTTACAAAACTTGGGTGGAAGAAAGTATTGTAAATTTTGAAGATGCTCAGCTAGAAAAAAAGTATGTTGATTTCAGAAATTTATTACGCGAATACCGTGATGGTATCTTATTATTCGATCTAACTGATCAAAAAGTTTGGAGTAAAGCAGTAAAAGATACTAGCGGCTTAAAAGATTTTTATGAAAAAAATAAAAATAACTATTTATGGGCAGAGCGCGCAGAGGTTTCTACATTCAAATGCTTAAACGAAAAAGTAGCTAAAGACGTTAGAAAGCAAATTAAGGATGGCAAAACTCAAAAAGAAATTACCGAGTCAGTTAACAAATCATCTCAATTAAATTTAAGTGTTGAGAACGTTACATACTTAAAAGGCGAAAATGCTAATGTAGATAACAATTGGAAAGCAGGTGTAGTTGCAAACAATATTAATGATGATAAAGAGAAAAAGATCTTTGTTATTGTTGTAGACAAAATTCTACCTAAATCTCCAAAATCATTGGCAGAATGTCGCGGTTTAGTTACTGCTGATTACCAAAATTATTTAGAAAAAGAATGGTTAGATTATTTAAAAAAGAAATACGTTGTTAAAGTTAATAACGACGTTATAAGCACCATTAAGTAATCCCTTAAAACAATTTATTTGCCGACTGTTTTTTTATTTATAAAACAGTCGGCTTTTTTTTTAATGAAAACAACCAACTATATAGTAAGTAAATTAGCTTTTTTGTTGAGTTTAATTTTGTTTTCTAACACAAAGGCTCAAACTTTTGAAGTTGAACAAATAGAACAACTGTTTAGACCTAGAATACGCTTAGAGTCTAAATATGTTTTTGATTCAAATTTTAAAGATACCGTTGGTGTTTATAATCAAAAAGAGATCAACAGTGTGTTTACATTTCCAATTAAAACAAAATTTAGTGCCGATGTAAAACTCGATCTTTCGAGCTTAAAAATAAAAGACATATTAAAAAACAGTGTTCGCTTTAAAGCATCGCAAACCTTGGGCGTTTTGAGGTTCACCGGGCGTCAATTAAATCTGGGATTTGATTCTTTGCCTCAAAAAAATATTATGAATGCCACCGCAGGATTATTGGGTTTACGATTAACAAAAAAATACCGAGTTCAGTTTTATTCCGCAACGGTTACCATTGCTGAGCAAGATAAAACCATTAAAAATGCTTCTCCGCGCGCTTCAGCTTTATTTGGTCAGTTACATTTAAGAGGAATTAAGCGAAATTTTTTTTATGGGATTGCGGCAACCTATAGCGATGGTTTATTGATCCCTGCTCCCTTTTTTGGTGGCAGCGAACCTATTGGTAAGAAATTTATTTTTAACTACACGTTGCCGGTACAGATCAATATTCAATACAAAGACGATAAAAAGACTTTAATTACTGTTGGCGCAGGTTTTGATGGGTACAGAAATGGCGTTTTATATTTAGCTAAACGTAGAAATTTAAATTATTATGCAGGTTTAACCTACGCTAATTTCCGTTACAAATTTTCAAAGTCCTTAATAGGAAGAATAGAGTGTGGTTATATTTTCTACCAACAAATGCAGTATTCAAAAACCGAAAGTATTCCTACTAAATATGGCATTAATCCAAGTCCTTATGTTCAGGTTGGATTTAGTGTGTTATTTGGCAAAACCTTTTGGGAAAAAGTTTTTGAGAATGTTATAAAAAATTAAATTATTTTTAGACTATTATTGATAACCATTTGCGCTCAATTATTTACATATTAATTTGCTTTATCCTTGTTTCCTGCAACTCGGGTAAAAGTGATGCTGAACCGGCCTCAAAAACTATCGCCAAAGTGGGTAATGAATCATTAAGCTTGGATGAGTATAAAGAAAATTATATTTCAATAGAGTCTTTAAATGATAGTACCATTTTAGCAAAACGGTCTATAGAGAGTTGGGCTATTGAATCTTTATTTTATCAGGAAGCGATGACCAAATTAAATGCTGACGAAATTGATATTGATAAACAGGTAGAAGCGTATAAAAAATCATTGGTAAACTATATTTATCAAACAAAATTAATTGAAGCGAATTTAGATACTAATATTACTTTACCAGAAATAGAACAATATTACAGTGAGCATGAGGATAATTTTATTTTAAAAGAGAATATCGTTAAGGTTAATTATTTTAAAATTCCTGTAAAAGCCTCCGGCTTAGAAAAAATAAAACGTTTACTTCGATCTTACGCCTGCGTTCCGAAAGATATAGAGCAATTAAAAAATTTGTGTATGCAAAATGCCGAAAATTTTTTCATGAATGATAGTACCTGGTTATTCTTGGAAGACGTTAAAAAGGAGATTCCGAAATTACGCGATCAACCCGATTTTAATTTAAGTCAGGGCAGAGTAGTAGAGTTTACTGATGACCTGTATTATTATTATCTTAAAATAAAGGAAGTAAAAGTTAAGAATGGTTTATCTCCGTTAAATTTCGAAAAACAGAACATAAAAAATTTTATAATCAATAAGAAAAAAACTGAATTAATAAATCAGTATAAACTGCAATTACTCGAAAAAGCCAAGGCTGAGAAGCAATTTGAGTTGTATTAGTTTTGAAATTTATTTTTTCATAATTATTATTGTTCTAATTCTAAAAAAATAGATAAAAAAAGCAAACACCGTTTAGATGTTTGCTTTAACTGGAAAAAATAAATTTAGGATTATAATGTTCCTCTTAATGCTTGTTCTCTTTCAATCGATTCGAATAATGCTTTAAAGTTACCTGCACCAAATCCTTTAGCACCCATACGTTGAATTACCTCATAAAATAAAGTAGGGCGGTCTTCAACCGGCTTGGAAAATATTTGTAATAAATAACCTTCTTCATCTGCATCAACAAGTATTGATAATCTTTGAAGTTCTTTAATATCTTCTTTCATAATATCCATATGAACACCTAATCTTCTTGGAATATCATCGTAATAAGCTTGCGGCGGAGGCGGTAAAAATTCAACACCACGCGCTCTTAATTCGGCAACTGTTTTAATGATATCATCTGTAGCAAGCGCTAAATGCTGAACTCCTGCACCTTCATAAAAATCAATATACTCTTCAATTTGTGATTTTTTCTTTCCTTCAGCAGGCTCGTTAATTGGGAATTTAATTCTACCGTTACCATTACTCATTACTTTACTCATTAAAGCAGAGTATTCGGTGGTAATTTGTTTATCGTCAAAACTCAAGAAATTCACAAAGCCCATTACATCTTCATACCATTTAACGGTTTCGTTCATTTGGTTCCAACCAACGTTACCAACCATGTGATCGATAAATTTTAAACCAACAGCAGTAGGGTTGTAATCACTTTTCCAGGCTTTAAAGCCCGGCAAAAATTCACCTTTATAATTTTTACGTTCAACAAACATGTGAACGGTCTCTCCGTAAGTATAAATACCTGCTCTAACAACTTCACCTTGTTCATCTTTTTCTACTGTAGGCTCCATAAATGGTTTTGCGCCGCGTTTAGTGGTTTCTTCAAATGCTTTACGCGCATCTTCTACCCAAAGCGCAATAACTTTTACACCGTCACCATGTTTTTTTACATGCTCACCAATAGGCGAATCGCTATTTAATGCAGTAGTTAATACAATTCGAATTTTATCTTGTTTTAATACGTAGGACGTACGGTCTTTTAAGCCGGTTTCTAATCCTGCATAAGCATAGGATTGAAAACCAAATGCTGTTTTGTAAAAGTGTGCAGATTGTTTTGCGTTACCAACGTAAAACTCAACATAATCAGTGCCGAGCAGAGGTAAAAAATCCTGTGCGCCTTCAAATATTTTTTCTAATCCGTATTCTACGTTTTTTATTTCTTTTGCCATTTTATTGTATTTAATAATAACTAGTTTTAAAAGTTTTTAGCGATGTTTATTGTGTTTTGAGATCGATTTATCTGTTTCAAATATAATTAATTCAGTCTATAAAAGAAAAAGAAAACCGCTGCTGCTGCCCAGGTTTTATTTACATTTTTTGCATAACCAATGGTTGAATAACTTTGGTTCTGCATCGTGCCATCACTTTTTATGTAGCCAATGGTTGAGTAGCTTTGGTTTTGAATCGTTCCGTCTTTTTTAATATAACCAATGGTTGAATAGCTCTGATTTTGAATAGTGCCATCTTCCTTAATATAACCAATGGTTGAATAACTCTGGTTTTGCACCCTGCCGTCTTTTTTAATGTAACCTAGGGTAGAATAACTTTGGTTTTGTACCGTGCCATCTTCTTTAATATAACCAACAGTGCTATAACTAGCGTTTTGTATCGTTTGCGATAAACCGTTTAACGAAAATAATACAATGTATAAAAAATATAGTTTTTTCATAAGTAAAATTGTTTTTAAATTAAGTCACCATAAAGATCAAAATCATTTGCCTCTGTAATTTTTACATTTGCAAAATCACCAATACGTACAAAGGTATCGCCAACAGCTTTTACCAAAACTTCATTGTCAACATCCGGACTATCAAACTCCGATCTTCCAATAAAATACTCGCCCTCTTTTCTATCAAACAAAACTTTATAAGTTTGACCAACTTTTTGTTGATTCAGTTTATACGAGATCTCTTGTTGTAATGCCATTACTGCATCTGCACGCTTGCGTTTTACTTTTTCAGATACATCATCTTTTAATAAATGCGCATGTGTATTTTCTTCGTGTGAGTAGGTGAAAATTCCTAATCGTTCAAATTTACTTTCAGATACCCAATTAAGCATTTCTTCATGATCTTTCTCTGTTTCACCCGGGTAGCCTGCAATTAGTGTTGTGCGAATAGCAATGCCCGGAACTTTATCGCGTATCTTATTTACTAGATCGATCGTTTTTTGTTTGGTAATTCCCCTTCTCATACTGCTAAGCATGTTATCGCTTATGTGTTGTAAAGGCATATCTAAATAATTACACACATTGGGTCTTGTTCTCATAATATCCAAAACTTCCATTGGAAAGCCACTTGGGAAAGCATAATGTAATCGCAACCAATCAATACCTTCTACATCGCTTAATTTTGCTACTAAATTTGCAAGTTCAC
>JBEIEI010000142.1:0-7591 GCA_040382975.1 Flavobacteriales bacterium | reverse complement strand
TCCAACAGGTACTTTTACTGCTGGTGTTGGTTTTAATACTGGTTCTGGTATCATTTCTAATAAATTCCAAACTCCCGTTTCATCAACTTGTATTGCTGTAAGTATTGGTATTTCAACAGATGCTAACACTGCAGGTAACCCTGCAATTGGTGTTTTAATGAACGCTACTGGTTCAATTATTGCAACTACTAATACAGTTACTTTAACAGCTCCTTTGTTAGGAACTACTCAAAATTTAGTTTTCACTACACCACAATCTTTAACTGCTAACACAGATTATTATGTTGGTTATTTACAAACTGCTAATGCAACAGGTTATTTCCCATTAGGTTCGCAAGCTACTCCTATGACTCCTAATAACTATTTTACTTCACCGGTTGCAGGTGTAACCCTTAATCCATTAACTTCAAACTTAGGATATTTCAAAATTGAGCCTGCGTTTACAAGTACTTGTGGATCTGTTGGTCTTTCTGAATTAGTTTCTACTACAAAAGTATCTGTTTACCCTAACCCAACTGTTAACGGTAAAGCTACTATTGCTGGTTTAGAAGGTGCTAATACTATTACTGTTTTCAACATGTTAGGTCAATCAGTTATGACTTTAACTTCTGATAAAGAAGAAGTTTCAATTGATTTAATTAACCAACCTGTTGGTAACTATTTAGTGAAAATTACTAATTCAAGTAATGCTACTAAAACAGTTAAAATTATCAATCAATAATTTTAATTAACATTTATTTTAAAAGCCCGGGTTTACTCGGGCTTTTTTTATGGTAAAAAATAGTACTTTTGCAACTCTGAAAGTATTTAAAATATTCGGTCTCTTATTAGTTCTGGTTTTAATGACTAACTGTGATGGGTTTAATAAACTCCTTAAAAGCACAGATTATGAACTAAAGATGGCTAAGGCAAAAGAATATTACGATAAAGAACATTTCATTAAATCTTCCCAGTTATACGAAGAGCTCATACCTGTAGTTAAAGGAACTGATAAGGCGGAAGAAGTTTATTATTACTATGCTTGGAGCGAATATTACATGGGCGATCATATTATTGGTCAATATCATTTTAAAAATTTCACTAAACAATTTCCATTAAGTATACATTCTGAAGAATGTTATTATATGAATGCCTACTGTTATTTTTTAACCTCATCTAATTATAAATTAGATCAAACTAGCACAAAAAATGCTATTAAAGAATTTCAATCCTTTGTGGATATATATCCTGAGAGCAAAAGAATAGATACCTGTAATATTATTATTGATAAATTACGCTATAAATTAGAAAAGAAGGATTACGAAATTGTAAAGCAGTATTTTAAAGTGAGTGATTGGAAGGCTGCCATTGTTTCTACTAAAAACTTTGTAAAAGAGTATCCTTCAAGTGAGTTTAATGAAGAGATGATCTATTTAATGATAGATTCTTATTATTTACTGGCAATTAACAGTATAAAAGCCAAAAAAGAGGAGCGTTTAGACTTTGCTATTGAAAATTATATAAAATTTGTAGATTTGTACCCTAAAAGTTCGTATCTTAGCCGGACAGAATCTATTTATAATAGCTGTAAAAAATTAAAAGAAAACCTAAATTAATCATGGATTTTAAAAAAACAAACGCAGAACAAAGTATTGTAACCCGCGATATTCGCAAATTTGATGCACCAACCGGTAATATATACGAAGCAGTATCTATTATGAGTAAGCGTGCAAATCAAATTAGTTCAGAGTTAAAAGAAGAGTTATCAGGTAAATTGCAAGAATTTAGCAGCCACACTGATAATTTAGAAGAAGTGTTTGAGAATCGCGAACAAATTGAAATTTCAAAACATTACGAAAAATTACCTAAACCAACTTTAATTTCTATTCAAGAATTCTTAGAAGAAAAAGTTTATTTCCGTAACCCAACAAAAACGGTTGAATAATTTTTCAAAAACCTCTTAAAAGGCAGTAAGCAAAAGCTTTACTGCCTTTTTAATTTATATGCTTTACAACAAAAAAATAATTCTAGGCATTACCGGTGGCATTGCAGCATACAAATGCGCTCACCTGGTTAGATTATTGGTAAAGCAAGGCGCGCAGGTAAAAGTGATCTTAACACCCGCAGCAACCGAATTTATAACCCCACAAACATTATCTGTTTTAAGTAAGAACGAAGTTATTGTTGATTTTTTTGACACAAACTTTAATTGGAATAACCATGTGCATTTAGCCGAATGGGCAGATCTATTACTGATAGCTCCTTTAACGGCTAATACCTTAGCAAAAATGGCCAATGGATTATGCGATAATGTTTTATTAGCCACCTATTTATCGGCTAAAAGTAAGTGTATTGTGGCTCCGGCAATGGATCTGGATATGTATATACACCCAACGGTTAAGCATAATTTAGATACATTGATCAAAAACGGGAATATCATTATACCTGCCGAAAGTGGCGAATTAGCAAGTGGTTTGGTGGGTGAAGGCAGAATGGCTGAGCCAGAGAATATTGTTTCTTTTTTAAACGATCATTTTTCTAAAAATTTACCATTGAGCGGTAAAACTGCGCTCGTTAATGCCGGCCCTACTTATGAGGCTATTGATCCGGTTAGATTTATTGGCAACAGAAGTAGCGGAAAAATGGGTATCGCCATTGCTGAAACCCTTGCCGCTAAAGGCGCAAATGTTGTTTTAGTTTTAGGGCCAAGTAACGAAAAAGTAAAAAATTCATCTATCAAAATCATTAATATTGAAAGCAGTGAGCAAATGTATAATGCCATGCTCTCAAATTATACACATAAAGATATTGTTATTTGTTCGGCCGCAGTGGCTGATTATAAGCCTGCAATGGTAAGTGCAACTAAAATTAAGAAGAAAAGCAATGGCGATGATCTATTATATTTAGAATTAATAAAAACCAAAGATATTTTAAGTGAAATGGGCAAACAAAAACAACAACAGCTTTTAGTTGGATTTGCGCTCGAAACAAATAATTTAATAGAATACGCTACCGAAAAGGTGAAAAGTAAAAACTTAGACCTTATAATCGCTAATTCTGCCATAGAAAAAGGCGCAGGCTTTGGTACCGACACGAATAAAATCACTATTATTGATAAACACAATAAAATCTCTAATTTTGAGTTAAAATCAAAACAAGAGGTGGCAATTGATATAGTAAACTACCTTATTGATCTTTTACATAAAAAATGAAAAAATATTTTATCATAATATGTCTAATTCTTTTTGCTAAACTGATTTTTTTCGGGCAAGAATTAAATTGCCAGGTAAAAATTAATTACACTCAAATTCAAGGTACAGCAAACAAGCAAATTTTTGAGCAGTTAGAAAAGGCTATTTATGAATTTATGAATAATAAAAAATGGACAAAAGACATCTATACCACAAATGAGCGTATTGATTGCTCTGTTTTTATTAATATTAAAGAGGCTATAAGCATCGAAGATTTTTCGGCCTCTATTCAGGTGCAGAGCCGACGTCCGGTTTACAAGAGTTCATATTACACCCAAATGTTTAATTATGAAGACGATAATTTTAGTTTTAAATTTCAACAATTTTCGCAACTTGAGTTTAATGAAACAACCTTTCAGAATAATTTAACTTCTGTTTTAGCCTTTTATGCATACATTATTTTAGCAGTAGATGGTGATTCATTTTCTCCTTTAGGTGGAGCTGAAAATTGGCAAAAGGCACAATTAATAGTTAACAATGCCCAAACAGCAAGCGAAAAAGGCTGGAGAAGTAACGAAAGCCAAAGGAATCGTTATTGGATAGTTGAGAATGCTTTACAGCCGGTTTTTAAAGGCATTAGAAATTGCAATTATGAGTACTGTAAAAATGGTTTAGATATTATGCATGAGAAAGTAGAAGAGGGTAGAGTAAATATTTTAAAATCATTAGATCTATTAAAGCCCGTTTATTCTGCCAGACCAGCCTCATTTAATATGCAATTATTCTTTAATTCAAAAGCCGACGAGTTAATTAATATTTTTAAAGGCGGCTTACCCGAAGAAAAAACAAAAGCCGTAGAGACCTTAATGCTATTAGATCCTGCCAATACAACCAAATATTTAAAAATATCTGGGTAATTTCCTTCCCTTATCCATTTTAAATTATTTGTAATAGTTTGTAGCAAAATTATAACAGAATAAAGCAATTATAGAAAATATTTTCGAAGCGGAAGATAATTATGTTTTATTTTTCTGGAAATTAAAAAGCCTCTCAGTTATGAGAGGCTTTTTTTGTGTTGATACCTCCATCTTGGTAAAATGTAACGGCATTTAAAACATAAGACATATTGGTGCCATTTAATTTTACCATATACCAGTCTTTAATTTTTGTTTCGTCTTGATATGCTTTTATGATATGATCATTCGGAATTTTAATTTCGCTTTTAAAAGCCCATAATTTGTTTAGACCAATTATTTCAAACGTTGTTTTTTTTTGAGTTTATGTAATTTTTATCATGATTTCAAATTTTATTTTATAGCGAGTAATTCTTCTATTAAAGGTATAAAGTAACACCTAAAATTTGCATCATTTCTTCAAAATAAACTCAACTCTTCGATTTTGTTTTCTTCCTTCAGGGGTTTCGTTCGATTCTATAGGCCTGCTGCTTCCATAGCCGCCGGAACTAACATTGTTGGCAATAACACCTTTAGCTATTAAATAATTACCTACAGCAGCAGCTCTTTTAATGGATAGTTCTAAATTTTTCGCATCATCGCCCGCGTTGTCTGTATGTCCGTATATTTCTATTTTCAATTTAGGATCTACTTTTAAATAAGCGGCAATAACATCTAATTCCGGAAATGATACCGGTGATAATATAGATTCTCCGCTTTGAAAGAGAACATTTTTAAAGGCCATCATAACATCAGAAGGCATTTTTTCTATCGTAACGGGTTCTACCAATTCCGTGTCCGGAGTTTCAATAAGCTGATTTGCAAAATAGGGGTTAAAAACCTCTGCTGTATCAATTTTTTCGCGTTTATATTCGAACATGCTCACATCATCAATATAATAATACGCATCTCGTTCAATTTTTTTATTTATGGGTGAGCTAATTCCAGGTGGCACAGTGTTACCGGTTTGCCACAATCTTCTGGGTGCAAAACTGCCTATTAACAAAGTGCTTTCACCGCCCTTTGCTTTATAAATAATGCTAATTTGATGCCACTCGTTGGTTTCCATTCCCACTTCTTCCTCCAAGGGAATGTATAAAGGCCTAAGATCAGTTATAATATTAGAATGGTCGTACTTAACATTTTTGTTTAAAAAGCAAACACCCATTTTATCTATTGCCAAAGGAGAATAATCAGAAAGACTGATATACATGCTTAAGATATATTCCTTATTACTTTCTAAAGGAGTGGAGAGCGTTGTTTGAAGGTATTCTCTATAATAGCCGTGTGAAAAGGCAAATATCCCGGCATAACATTTACCGGAGCGAGCCTCTTGAATACCCATAGCATTGTTAGGTACATTAACTCTTGAGATCTTGATATCTTTTTTATTGCAGGTGCAAAACAGGTCGGTAGTGCCGCGACTAGGCGAGCTCCAAGAGTAAGAGGCATCTATGGCAGAGTAGGTAGTAGGGATGAATTTATTTTTTTCAAAACTAGAATCGGCAACAAGGTTTTGTGCCAAGGCCATTTGACAACTAATTATTAGTATGATCGCAGATAATATAAATTTCACGGAAGGAAAATTACATTAAAATGACAATAATTCATAATTTCTATGAACTACAATTGGAAACTTTTTGGTGATAATATTTGGCTTTTCTTTAGGATTGAGGTTTTAAGAAATTAGTATCACAATTTTTTTACTTTTCTTTTTCTTGAAGCGAAAAATAAAAACCAACGGCAAAGATCAGAGTAATAACACCTGCGAAGTAAGGAATAAATTCTACCATGTTATTTAGATTTAATAATTTTTAAATAAATTCCAAAGGCTAAAATAGAAGGAACCCATAGGCCTAAAAAAATGGCGTCAAGTTTTTCTTCATTAAAGAATAGTACTTCTGAATAAATTAGTGAAAGCAGGGCAGCTGTAAATAGCATTTTGTCGGCAATTGTAAATTTTTTAAGCATGTTTTTAGTTTAAATGATTTTCCTATCAGTTTAATTAAAAACAATAAATCTGTGATATTGATTAAAAATGTTAAACAAACATACTTATTGGAAAGTAATTGGTGTGATCAAAAAATTAAAATTTAGTTTAAAAAAATCAGTTGAACTTTAGCCATAAATTTCTAAAAGCCATTGATTTATCGTAATCCTTTGCTTGCTTTTCAATATTAAATTCTCTATTACCTCTTGGATCATTTCCAACACCGGCTAAATAAGCCCAGTTTCCCCAATTGCTGCAAACATCATAATCAATTAATTGCTGTTCAAAATAGGCAGCACCATAACGCCAATCTAGTTTTAAGTTATTACATAAATAACTTGCCACGTTTTGGCGACCACGATTACTCATAAAGCCAGTACTTTTAAGTTCTATCATATTTGCATCAATAAAATCAACACCTGTTTGCCCGTTTATCCAAGTTAAAAGTAAGTCGTTATTATGTTTATGTAAATTATCATTTTTAGCTTGTATTCCTGCTTGTTGAAAAAACTTGTTTGAATATTTTTTCATCATGAATCTAAAATAATCTCGCCATAGTAATTCAAACTCAAGCCAATAGGTTGATTCGTTTGCTGAGAATTGATATTCATATTTTTTTAATTCATAATAGATCTCTCTTGGAGATAAACAGCCCAAGGCGAGCCAAGCAGAAAATTTTGTAGAATAATTTTCACCTATCATTCCATTTCGGGTTTCTTTGTAGGTTGAAATTGCCTGCGTCTCAAAAAAGTAATTGTTCAATCTCTTGTAGCCTTCTGTTTCGCCTCCTTTAAAATCTATAGCCGCACGGCGATCATTAATTACTGGATCTAATCCTAGTTGTTCAATTCGCGGTAATTTTAAGATCTCAATATTGGGTGATGGAATGTTGCTTGGAGCAAAATATACTTCTCTGATGTTAGATTCTTTTTCAATGCGTTTTCTAAAGTTGGTAAACACATCAGGTATATCTTTTAATGCAAATGGTAGATCTTGCGCATGATACAAAGTACTGGTGCTGTAGGATTCAAGTTGACAATGTAATTTCCATAACTCTTTTTCAACCAGAATTTGAGTTTGCTTTTCTTCAAAAGCCACTTCTTTTTTGCAAAACACTTTTTGAACCTTGTATTTTTGCGCTAATTTATATAATTCAATTTCTGGTTTACCTCTAACAA
Source organism: Flavobacteriales bacterium (assembly GCA_040382975.1). Taxonomy (GTDB): domain Bacteria; phylum Bacteroidota; class Bacteroidia; order B-17B0; family Aurantibacillaceae; genus Aurantibacillus. The sequence goes on along the minus strand of JBEIEI010000142.1, from coordinate 300 downwards.
CCATTAAGCCAGAATTAAGCGCTCGTAAATTTTCATCCAGATCAGCTAATGATTCTAGTAAAAATTGTGTTCTAAAATTTCCGGTTTTTTTAAAACCAAATTCAGTTGTTTTAAAGTGATCTTCATCAAAACAATAAACCGGAATGACTTCATCACTTTGCTCAATTGCTCGCACTAAAGTTTCGTTATCATGCAAACGCAAATCTGTTTTAAACCAAACAATAGAAGTACGCATTTTTTTAAAGTTCGTTTATATGTTTTAAATAGTATTCTGCTTGCTCTAATAATTCGGCTTTAGCT
>JBEIEI010000141.1:0-7752 GCA_040382975.1 Flavobacteriales bacterium | reverse complement strand
GAGCCGATGCTATGAATAATTTGGCCACTAACGTGTGGTTCAATTTAGCTTTCTTCGTTTTATTAGTTGTGTTTGCCAGTTCGTTTTTAGGTGCTTTTGAAATTACATTGCCATCGGGTTTTGTAAATAAAATGGATGCAAAATCTGATAAAGGTGGCCTGATAGGAATTTTCTTTATGGCCTTTACTTTAGGTTTAGTTTCATTCTCTTGCACAGGCCCTATAATTGGAACACTACTTGTAGAAGCCGCTTCAACAGGCGCGCTAGCCGGTCCATTTTTTGGTATGTTTGGTTTTTCATTAGCGCTTGCTTTACCTTTTGGTTTATTTGCGGCATTTCCGGGTTGGTTAAATTCATTACCAAAATCGGGTGGTTGGTTAAATTCTGTAAAAGTGGTTTTAGGTTTTTTAGAGTTAGCCTTAGCAATGAAATTTTTATCAAACGCCGACCTTGTTGTGCAAGCAGGAATTTTAACGCGTGAGATCTTTATTGTTTTATGGATAGTGATTTTTGCTTTGCTTGGCGGCTACCTAATGGGCTGGTTCAAGCTTTCGCACGATAGCGAAATGAAATACGTTTCGGTACCTCGTTTAATGATGGCTATTTTTGCCTTTGCATTTACAATTTATTTAATTCCCGGTTTATGGGGCGCTCCTTTAAAATTAATTAGTGGTTTTCCACCTCCTGATTTTTATAGCGAGTCGCCTGAAGGTTTTGGCGGAAGAAAAGCAGAAACTGTTTCTGCCAACGCTGTTCATACAGATCTACCTGAACACGCACACAGAGGACCAAATGGCATACCTGCGTTTGATGATTATTATTTAGCATTAGAGTATGCTAAAAAAGTAAACAAACCAATTCTTGTCGACTTTACAGGTTGGGCTTGTGTAAATTGTCGTAAGATGGAAGGACAGGTTTGGAGTGATTCGGATGTGAAAAGAAAATTGAGCGAAGATTTTGTTTTGGTTTCTTTATACGTAGATGATAAAAAGAAATTGCCGACTGAATTGCAAACAGAAGTAACCTGGAGCGGATCTAAACGTACTTTATCTTCTGTTGGCGACAGGTGGAGTTATTTGCAAAACAACATGTACAAATCAAGTACCCAACCACAATATTGGATAATTGATGGCGATGAAAATCATTACAGCGATTCAACCAGCTATGATCCTGACATCAACAAATACATTCTTTGGTTAGAAAAGGGATTGAATAAATTTAAAGAGAAGAAATAATTCTAAATTTTGTATTGTCACTTCGAGTAGCCGACCTTAGGAGGTGTATCGAGAAGGGCCATAAAAAGTAGGAATTAGTTCTCGATACAATTTTTTGCTAGAGGCAGAGCAAAAAACCACTCGAACAGACACTTACAGCGCTTTGTTGGAGAAAGAGAATAGCTTTGACAAAACATAATTCCCGTCAATTACCAATTGTTTAAAGTCTTTTCCGAATTTAATAATTAGTTGATTGGTGTTATATTTTGTAATAGCATAATCATACTCAATAGCCTCTCTGCCTTTTTTTTCTAATGCTATTAGGATCTTTAGATCTTTTTCTGTTAACGAAAACGTTTTTTCTTTTTTAAATTCCCAATAGGATTTCTCTCTAATTTTTAACCCGGAAAATTTTTTGTTCGGAAAAACAGTAAGGGAAGAAGTGTAATAATTCACTGAATAATTAATTTCGTTTTTTTTAATAACATACTTTTCGGTGATGGAATATTTTTGGGCTTTGCCGGTAAGTGTTTGTCCGGATGCGGTTGAGAGTTGCTGTGTTGCCTCTTCTACATGACACTGGTAATAAATTAATGAATCGCCGTCTTTTAAATTTTTTAGAATGCTCGAAGAAGGAATTACCAAAGAATCATTTTGTGCAAAAGATCCAAAAACAGAAACCAAAAACCATATCAAAAAGGATCTTCTCATGAGTAAACCACCTCTATCTGCTTAGCAAGTTGAACAGCCTTTTCTTTTGTTTTAGTTACATCTGAAGTAATACTATCATTGCACAACACCACTGCCATTCTGCGATAAGGTCGGGTAGTGGGCTTGTTAAACACCTTTACATCTGTGTTGGCGCTCTCTAAAACCGATTCAATGCCTTTATAGCTTGGGTTGCTGCTTTCTTTACTTGCCAATACAACAGCCGATGCGCCGTTTTTTATTAATTCAATATTCGGAATTGGTAATCCTAATATTGCACGCGCATGCAGCTCAAACTCATTATAATTTTGTGTGTTGGCTAATGTAACCATGCCTGTATCGTGCGGACGAGGAGATAGCTCACTAAAATAAACACCTTTTTGTGTTAAGAAAAACTCAATGCCCCAAATACCAAAACCGCTTAAGGCCTTAGTTACTTTTTCAGCCATCTCTTGCGCTTCTTTTAGATCTTTATCACCAATCGCACACGGCTGCCAGCTTTCCTGATAATCGCCACGCTCTTGTCTGTGCCCAATTGGCGGGCAAAACAAGGTTTTCCCGTTTTTTTGAGTTACTGTTAATAAGGTAATTTCAGAATCAAATTTTACAAATTCTTCTATGATAGCTTCTTTATAGTCACCACGAGATCCTTCCATGGCATAGTGCCATGCCTTATCAACATCCTCATTTGTTTTAATAACGCTTTGCCCTTTGCCGCTACTACTCATTAATGGTTTTACAACACAAGGTATCCCAATTTTTGAAACAGCAGCTTTAAAATCTTCTAATGTTGTGGCATATAAATAATTGGCTGTTCTTAAGCCTAATTCTTTTGAGGCAAGATCGCGAATGGCCTTTCTATTCATAGTGTAGTTGGCTGCTTTTGCGCTCGGAACAACGGTTATACCTTGTTTTTCGTAATCATAAAAACGTTCGGTTCTAATAGCTTCAATTTCCGGAACAATTAGATCTGGTTTATGTTTGGCAACAATCTTATCTAGCGCATCACCATCTAACATATTGATCACCTCGTGTTCGTGTGCCACTTGCATTGCAGGCGCATTAGCATAACTATCAACAGTAATTACATATTGTCCTAATCGCTGTAAAGCAATCACCACTTCTTTACCTAATTCGCCACTGCCAAGCAGCATCACTTTTTTTTGGTATGCCATAATATTATTTACTAAAACCTACATTAATGTTTTCGGGATACCGTGAGTGAAACAGGCCATAAAAAGTATAGCCAATTATTAAACCAACGGTTCCGCCTATTACTGATTTTATTTTTCGCCGTTGCCTGGCAACTCTTTCATAGCCTAATATATAAGCATCACTCTCTACATAGGCGGGATTGCTAATGGTATTATGTTTGATTTTTATTTTAGGTAAGCCGCTCAGCGCCATAAAACCATATGGGGCAATGGGTCCCCAAAAAGTTCCGGTCATTCCACCTACAATTCCGGCAATACCAGCACCTATCATTGCGCCCTTTGCTTTAAATCCTTTTCTAGCATCGTTCTCGCCCTTCATGTACATCCACATTTCATCGCGCGAGAACCAGTTGCTTAATAACGAATCTTGCTGATAATAGTAGCGTTTGTCGCCATTTGCATAACGTACCATAAAAATTTGATCCCATTCGTAATGAATTTTTTTGTTGATTTTTTTTGGGTTAATGATCGTGATCGCTCCTAAAATAGTATCAATTACTTTTTCCCCAACTACCTGGCCATTCATAAGGTAAATGGTATCTTGAACCTTAGTTTGGGAAGAAACCGTCTGATAAAAGAACCACGAAACAAGAAACAGAAAAACTTTTTTACACATGATCAAATATAAAATTATTAATTATAAAGGTAAGTTGATTTATGGCTAATAGTTTACCACTTGTTCTTCTATATTTGCAGGAATTCCTCTGAATTCGTATTGCTGGTTTCTTAATTGAGGTTCAAAGCCGGCCTCTTTTATTGCGTCTTGTATGGTTTTGTAAGTAAATCTATGCGGGGCTCCGGCAGCGCTTACCACATTTTCTTCGATCATAATACTACCAAAATCGTTGGCGCCGGCTTGTAAACAAATTTGTGCGGTGGCCTTACCAACGGTTAACCAGCTGGCTTGTATATTAATGATGTTTGGCAACATAATGCGGCTTAATGCAAGCATGCGAATATATTCATCCGGAGTTACGGTATTTTTGATGCCTTTTACGCGATTTAATAAAGTGCCGTCGTCCATAAACGGCCAAGGTATAAATGCTAAAAAGCCTTTAGAATCTTTAGGTTTTTGAGCCTGAACCTCGCGTATCCAAACTAAATGCTCAAAGCGTTCATAAATTGTTTCAACGTGCCCAAACATCATGGTGGCACTTGTTGTAATGTTTAATTGATGACAAGCCTTCATAACGTCTAACCATTCGCGGCCTGTACATTTACCCTTGCTTATCAATCTACGAACACGGTCGTTCAATATTTCAGCGCCCGCTCCGGGTAAGCTGTCTAGTCCCGCTTCTACTAAGGCTTTTAAAACTTCGGTATGTGTGCTTTTTTCTAATTTGGTAATATGGGCAATCTCAGGCGGACCAAGAGAGTGTAGTTTTATTTGAGGAAAATGCGACTTGATCTCTTTAAATAAGTTTACATAAAACGATAGACCAAGATCCGGATGGTGCCCGCCCTGAAGTAACAGCTGATCGCCGCCATAACGAATAGTTTCTTCTATTTTTTTCTTGTAGGTTGTAATGTCAGTTATGTAAGCCTCTTTATGGCCCGGAATTCTATAGAAATTACAAAACTTGCAATTAGCAATACAAACGTTAGTAGTGTTGAGATTACGATCGATCTGCCAGGTAACTATATTCGAATTTTTTTTCTGAATTTTTTTTAGTTCGTTGGCAACAAACATCAACTCTGCTGTTGGTGCAGTTTCGTATAAAAACACCCCTTCTTCTATTGAAAGAAATTCAAATTTTAGTGCGCGGTTTAAAAGTTCGGTTACGTTCATTTTAAGTTAAAACAGTAATACAATAATACCCAGACTTTGTTTTAGCGGGCACGTCAAAGGTAAAAGAAAATAACAAAGTTTGTAAGTGGCATTAAACATTGTCACTTCCTGTTGTCACGTCGAGTAGGATTTGTGTTTTTTCAAATCCGTATCGAGACGTTATTATTTAGGGTTCTCGATACAATTTTTTGCAAGAGGCAAAACAAAAAATCACTCGAACTGACAAGGAGAAACCTTAAAACTTCAAAAAAGCATCTCTCTGTTTTTTTGGTAATGATCCAATAATGAGATCATAAGAATGATCGATCCATTCAAAAACAAGCTTTTTTGTGGCTCTGCCATCGCAAACAATCGTATTCCAATGTGCTTTGTTCATATGATAGCCGGGTAACACACAACTATATTTTTCTCGCAGGTCTATTGCTTTTTGAGGCTCGCACTTTACATTAAACTGTATTGGGTTGGCATTTATTCCCATTAGCAAAAAGATCTTCCCGCCCACTTTAAAAACCAGTGTTTCGTTATCAAAAGGAAAACTCTCTTCAACACCCTTTTTAGCCAAACAATAATCTCTTATTTCTTCAACGTTCATGCTTAACAATTTAATAATATGGCAACCAAATATGCTAAATAATAAGCCAGTTGTAAAACTAACCATTTATAATTGCAAAAACATGTCAATATTTGTGCTCAAATGCCATTAAAACGGAAAAAATAGTGGTGATTAGATTTTTTCTTCGAAACTATTTTACTATGTTTGGCATTCGTAAAAATTAAAACTAATAAACTAACAAATAATAAAAAACAACTATGAGCACAAAGAAAACATCGGGAGGATTCCCATTAGTGGTATCGGCATTAGCAATTGTAATTTGCCTTGTTATTGGAATCTTTATTTTTAAAGGGATTTTAGGAGCAGCCTCAAACTTTGAAGGTGGCGATCCTGAAAAAGGACATCCACACAACATTTTAGGAACTATGTATAAAGGTGGTTTTATAGTACCTATTTTGATCGGATTTTTATTAACAGTAATTACTTTTGCTATTGAGCGTTTCATTACAATTATGAAAGCCGGCGGAAGCGGAGCAACAGACAAATTTGTTGCAAAAGTAAAAGCTTTAATTTCTAATCATGATTTTGATGGCGCTATCGCTGAGTGCGATCGTCAAAAAGGATCATTAGCAAACGTTGTTCACGAAGGAATTTTAAAATACCAATTCGTTCAAAACGATACTACAATGGACAAGGAAGCAAAAGTACACGCTATTCAAAAATCAATCGAAGAAGCTACAGCTTTAGAATTACCAATGTTGTCAAAAAACATGGTAGTTATTTCAACAATGGCTTCTATTGGTACATTAGCCGGTCTTATCGGAACGGTTGTGGGTATGATTCGTGCATTTGCGGCTTTATCTGCTGCAGGTGCTCCTGATACTTCTGCTCTTGCAACAGGTATCTCTGAAGCTCTTGTAAATACATTAGTTGGTATCTTAACGTCTGCATTAGCAATTATTTTCTATAACTATTTCAGTAATAGAATTGACCAAATTACTTATGCAATGGACGAAGCTGGATTCTCAATTATCCAAGAATTCCAAGCGAGCGGAAAATAATTTCATAATTTTTTATGGAATCTTAAATAATTAATCATCTTAATTAAAAAGAATTAAAAATGTCAAAAAAACCATCAAAAGGAGGAGCCCCTGCACTAGACATGACGCCTATGGTGGATTTAGCTTTCCTACTGGTAACATTTTTTATGTTAACTGCCTCTTTTAGAATGGCAGAGCCGGTAGTAGTTGATCCTCCATCGTCTATAGGAATGGTAGACTTACCCGATAACCATATTATGGTAACCATTGATGATAAAGGAAGGGCGTTTTTTGGGATCAGTAACTCTACCGCTAAAATGAACGCGTTGCGTGAAATGGCAGCAAAATATAAAGTACCTTTTACTGAAGAACAAATTGTTAAGTTTAGTGGATTGCCAAGTTTTGGAGTAGACATTAAAGATCTACCAAAATATATAGACACTAAAGAAGACGCGCGATCAAACTTTCAACCTCAAAAAGGTGTGCCATTAGATACCATCATCCCAAACAATCAATTAAAAGATTGGATAGCAATTGGCGGTAGAAAAGCAGTTGAAATGTATGAAGAAGCAAAAATTAAAGCAGCCGATGCTGGTGGCGAATTTAAAGCCGAAAAGCCTCGTTATGCAATTAAATGTGCTTCAAAAACAAAATACATTTATGTAAAAGATGTTATTAAAACATTTACAGACTTAAAGTTGTATCAATTTAACCTTATCACTTCGCTTGAAGGCGGTGGTACTGTAATAGAGCCAACTAAATAATAATTTAAAACATTAAACAATGGCAGAAATAGCAGAAGGTGGCGGCGGAGGTCATAAGGGCGGTAAAAAACGCGCCAAGAAGCAATCCACCAGAATAGACATGACACCAATGGTTGACTTAGCGTTCTTGTTATTAACGTTTTTCGTTTTAACAGCAACCTTTAGTAAACCAAAATCAATGGAGTTAACATTCCCGGCACCACCACCACCAGATCAAAAAGTGGATGAGGTAAAGAATGGTATTACATTTTTGTTAACTAAAGACGATCGCATTTTTTATTACGAAGGTCAGTTTAGACCGGCCGATGATGAAAAAGGAAAAAAGACCGAATTAACGGAGTTAAATTTTTCTCAAGAAAGTTTACATAAATACCTACTTGGGAAGAATAAGGATATGCAAGATCAAATTAGAGCTTTAGATGTAAAACACAAAAACAAACAATTAGCCGATACTACTTTTAAACGTATGG
>JBEIEI010000140.1:0-7798 GCA_040382975.1 Flavobacteriales bacterium | reverse complement strand
TATGTTTTATAAGCAATAGGTAATAAAACAATTTTAACGATTAAGGTTAAAATTAAAATTACAATACCCATATTCATAAAACCTAGTGCATCGAATAAAGGAATAACCATCCATTTATTAATGTAGCTAAAAACGCTCCATCCTGTTGGAACGATGTATTCCATTTCGTTACCACACTCTTTTAAAAATTTGTAATCGTTTGGTCCGAAATAAAATTTAAATGCAAATTTTTCGTTTGGTAAATGAGCGTATGGAATTCCTAATTCGCTTGAAACTGCTTTAACGATGGTTTTTGAATTGGCGCGCGGTGATGTTTTAACTAGGCTTCCACCCTTTGCAAAAACGTTATCGGCAATAATTGAGGAATTAAAATATTGCTGTTTAAAGCTTATCCATTTTACGTCTGCTTCATTTAATTCCTTGATTTCTTCAGCATCCTTCATAGGATTAATGTAATCAGGGCTGTTCTCAACCTGCTTATAATAAACAGTTGCAGTTTGTTTTTCTTTCTTAATATATTTTTCCTGGCTTTGGAAAAGCATAGCCCAGTTGAGTTGTAATTGATCTTCAGTTTGAGAGATGATCTTTTCCATACCAACAAAACGAATTTCTGAATTAACTAAATAATCATTTGGTTTTAATGAATAAGAAATTTCGATATAACTTCCGGGTTTTGACGTTTCTAATTTAAGATCGATTCCTGAAGTAGTTTGTTTTGCAGATCTAAAATAAAAACTATCAGTAGAAAAAACGCGTGAGCGATCGTAAGTGTTTAATTTTAAAGCAAAGTTTAAAGAATCTCTATCAAATAAAACTAAAGGTTCTGTTTTACCTGAACGGTGATATTTTTTTAATTCAACTTTTATGATTTGAGCACCTTTATTTAAAACAGTGGCTTTAATATTTTCGTTCTCAATGATAAAAGTTTCTTCTTTACCAATGGTTGCAGGAGAAAAATCTCTGTATTGATCATTTAATAAAGCTGTTTTTGCAGAATCGCTTAAGGCAACAGCTGCTTTTAAAGTATCGGCAGCAGAATTAGCAGCAACCGCTACTTTTGCATCCTTAGCTTTTAACTCGGCATCTGCTTGTTGTTGAACCAAAGCAATGGAGTCCTTTATTTGTTTGTTACGAGCAATGGTTTCTTTTGTAGGTCCACTTATGTACATCCATAGCCCTAATATACCTGCAATAATTCCGAGTCCGATTAACGATTTTTTATCCACTATTTTATATTTTTAAAACGTGGCAAATTTAGCATTTTTTGAAAGATAACACTCAAGAATAAATCATAAAAGAAGACAAAAGAAAGATTAAAACTTCTCGCCCTCCAGCCTGGCAACTACGGCGCTTGCAACGGCATTTCCAACCACATTGGTGGCGCTACGCCCCATATCTAACAATTGATCAACCGCTAAAAGTAATAATAAGCCTTCGCCTGGTATTTTAAACATGCTTAGCATACCTGCAATAACCACCAAAGAAGCGCGAGGCACACCTGCCATTCCTTTGCTGGTAATTAATAAAATAAGCATCATTTTAATTTGGTCGGCCATGCCAATATCCATACCGTAACTTTGCGCAATAAATACCGTCGCAAAGGTCATGTACATGATGCTGCCATCTAAATTAAAAGAATAACCTAATGGCAACACAAAACTTACAATACGGTTACTTATACCATGTTTTTCTAAAGCCTCAATTGTTTTAGGCATAGCGCTTTCGCTACTTGCGGTACTAAAAGCCAATAAAATTGGTTCTTTTATATCGCGCAATAACTTAAAATACTTTATTTTAAATACATAACATATCAATAGTAAAACGCCAAAAACAAAGAAAAGCAAGCCCCCAAAAAAACAAAGAATAAGATATAAATAACCACCCAAAACATCTAAGCCTTGCTGGATGACGACTGCAGTAATGGCACCAAAAACGCCCAAAGGCGCAAAATTCATCACAAAATTGGTTACTTTAAACATTACATGACTCAAACTATCAAATGCTTTAATAATTGGTTTGCCATGATCGCCAATACTTGCAGCAGCCACTCCAAAAAACAAGGCAAATACTACAATCGGCAAAATATCATTGGCGGCCATAGAACGCATGATACTTTCGGGAATAACATGATCAATAAAATTACTTGATGTTTGTTTACTGATCTTGACTCCGGTTTCAACATTAGCTTCGGGAAGATCGAGGTGCATGACCTTGCCTGGTTCGAATAAATTTACAATAACTAAACCAAGCGCTAAAGCTATTAACGTTGCCGAAGTAAAATACACAAGGGTTTTTAACCCTATTCTACCAACACTTTTAAAATCACCAACTTTGGCTACACCAATAACTAAAACAGCCAATACTAAAGGCGCAATGATCATTTTAATAAGGTGTAAAAAGATATCGCTTAAAACAGAATAATTAGACGCTATATTTTTTTAGATTCTTTAAAACATTTTTCTTCATACTTAACTATAGCTGTCTCAACTTGCTTTTTTATTTCAGGATTTGAAATGGAGCTAAGTGTACTTTTATCATAAAAGAATTTATTTTTATTTAACGAAAAGTTTACAGCATAGCCAATAAACAAACCAATTAACATGGCTATAATAATTAAACTTATTAATTTATTTTTTTTGAAATAATTCATGTGCCGATTTTATTTAATTTTTTTGTCATATGGAATACGTTATGTTTCGTTTAAAACATAACGTATTTAATGTACAGTTTTTTATAATACGTCTTGCAGCGTTTCCATTTTCATGCCACGCGAACCCTTTATCAAAATTGTGTTTTCTGACACGTTTAAATTTTTTAAATAAATTAAACATTCCAAAGTAGTTTTAAATTTTTGAAACTGTTTGGTTTCTAACTTAAAAAACTCTTCTCCTACTAATACCACATTTTGTAATTTTTTTTCTTCGAGCAAGTTAACAATTTTCTGGTGTTCGGCATGGCTATATTCACCTAATTCAAACATATCGCCAAGCAATACTAATTTTTTATCAGATCTATAATTAGCAAAATTTTCGATAGCCACGGCCATGCTATTTGGATTTGCATTGTATGCATCCAGCAAAACAGTATTACGACTTGTTTTTACCAATTGCGAGCGATTCATGTTTGGCAAATAATTCTCTAAGGCTTCTATAATAAAATTATCTTCAACCTTAAAATAATTTCCCACACAAGCAGCAGTTAAACAATTAATAAAATTATAAGAACCAACAATTTGTGTGTTTATGATCGGTAATTTATTCCAGTCTTTTTCGCCATAACGCGTGGTAAACTTCATACTCACCGTTTCGGAAGTTGTGCAATCTTTACCGATCAAATCATACAATTTTTTACAACCGTAGGTAACTTTATCATTATCAAAAGCTAATTCGTTCAAAACATCATCATCGGCATTAATAAATACTTTACCTTGTTTAGATCTGATGTATTTATACAATTCACTTTTTCCTTTTTTTATTCCTTCTTCTCCGCCAAAGCCCTCTAAATGCGCTTTACCAATATTTGTAATTAAACCAAAATCAGGCTCGGCTATTTGACACAATTCATTTATTTCGCCTTGATGATTAGCTCCCATTTCTATTATTGCAAATTCATGTTCTGTCTTTAGGTTTAATAACGTTAATGGCACACCTATGTGATTGTTTAAATTTCCTATAGTGGCAAGGGTTTTAAACTTCTTAGAGAGAACAGCATTAATAAGTTCTTTATTAGTTGTTTTTCCGTTACTGCCGGTAATGGCTAAAAATGGGATCTTAAACTGCCTGCGGTGATGAGTGGCTAATTGTTGCAATGCTTTTAAAACATCTTCTACTAAAACAATTTTCGCGTCTGTAACATACTTTTGTTCATCAACCACCGCTATGCTGCAACCAGCATTAATTGCTTTTTGAGCAAATTCATTCGCGTTAAAATTTCCTCCTTTAAGTGCAAAAAAAACAGATCCTGCTTCTAACTTTCTGGTATCAGTGCAAATTTGTTGTTTAGCACTCAAATAAAAGCCATATAACTCTTCTATAGAAATGTATTTTGACATGGTACAAAATAAAAAACCCCCGAGTGTTTTACTCAGGGGTTTATAGTTTATTTATTAACAATATTATTTACCTAATCCAACAGGGCTACCAACACGTGTCATAGCACAACGGAACCCTAACCAAGCATTTGCCTGACGTTGATCTAAATATCTACGAACACCGGGATTTAAGAAATAAGCACGATCTCTCCAGCTACCACCTTTGAATACACGAGACTTATCATTTACTAATGATGTTTTAGCATATTCATACATCATCTTATCAGCTTTATCAGTGTAAGCATCTTCACCTTGTTCATAGAAAATACTAGAATTAACATCACCATCCATATAATTAATATAGTCAGCTGTTTTATAATTTCTTCGCTCATCTAAATTATCTGTAGAAACTGTACTAGAAACTTCTCTCCATTGTACGCGTCCTGGGATATCAGATTTACCTTCTTGAGTAGCATTATTATTACCGTTAATATCGTTGGTCATGATAGTTAAAACGCTATCAGTTACCTCAACAGTTTCGCCGCTTACACCGTGACCTGAAGGATTATTAACTTTGTGTTTGAATTTTTGATAAACCGGACCATCAACGTTAGTTAAGATCTCGCCACCTAAACCACCAATTAAAGTAGTACTATCACGTTTTTGAGTAGTAAATACATTACCACGGAAAGGACGGAACTCATCAGCATCTTGTAAAGTGTTAGGGCGGTAAACGTCCATTACCCACTCAGAAACGTTACCGGCCATGTTGTATAAACCATAATCATTTGGCCAGTAGCTATAAACCGGAGCAGTAACGTCAGCATTATCATTTAAGGAACCTGCAGTACCCATGTAATCACCGGCACCACGTACAAAGTTAGCATTGATCTGACCCATGTACTGATCTGTTGCATTACGCACACCGTGACCATTCCAAGGATAGATACGACGATCTGTGATACGTTCACCAATTGTGTTACCAATCAAACCATAAGCAGCATATTCCCACTCAGCTTCTGTTGGTAAACGATACTTCGGTAAAAAGATACCATCTTCCATACGTACATCACGCTCAGGATTTTGCTCATCGAACGAAGGTAATTTTTGTTTTAACTGACCTTGCCATTTACCAGATAAGTAAGCTTCAGTAGAAAAATAATCTTGATCAGAAGGACTTGGAACGTGCTCTAATAATCCTTCACGAATTAATATGAACTCATTAACACGGTCAGTTCTCCAAGCACAAAAATCATTTGCTTGTAACCAGTTTACGCCAACTACAGGATAATCTCTATAAGCAGGGTGACGTAAATAATACTCTACATATGGCTCATTATAAGCTAATTTTTCACGCCAAACTAAAGTATCCGGCAATGCTTTATAATAGATATCCGGAAAAGTTGGTCCAAACACACGGCTTGTCCAAAATAAATACTCTAAATAAGAGAAATTACTTACCTCAGTTTCGTCCATATAAAATGAAGAAATCGTAACTCTACGAGATAAGTTATTCCATTCATAAGTAACGTCTGTTTCTGTACGTCCCATAGAAAAAGTTCCACCTTCAACTAGCACAAGGCCTGGTCCTGTTTCTTGTTCCTCATAAGGCGGCTTTTCAAAACCTCCGTTAGTAGGATCATTGTAAGCCCATCCAGTTACAGGAGAGCGTTCTTGAGAACATGAAACCAAAATTGCTACCATTACAAAGGCTAACGATTTACGGTTTTTTATCCATTTTATATTCATAGTCTTAACTATTGTTAACGCTATAACGTTATTTTATTTAAAAGGTTACAAAAATAATTAAAAAGATGGGCAACTAATTGTTCGGTACTTCTTACGCTTAGGCTTACATTCGAACTGAATTTGAAGTGAAATCTCATGTGAACCGGCAGTGTTACCGCTTAATTTTGAGATAGTTACGTCATAACTGTATCCGAATTTAAAGTTTGCATTTTGAACACCCACCAAGGCAATTACTGCGTCAGCATTTCTATACCATAAACCAGCCACAAAAGCTCCTTTAACATAATATAGCCCTAAATTTAACTGACTAAATTTTTGTTGTTGCTGAAATAGGATGTTTGGAGAAAGGTAACTTGCATTTCCTTTTTCTAAAGGAATAATTGCTCCGGCATGACCTGTAAATTTGGCAGGCAATTTTGATGTGCCTAATAAACCTTCATCAGGTTGATTAATATGATGAGCTGCAAAACCAAAGAAATAATATTTACTATAACCTAAAATACCTGCAGAAAAATCGGCATTACGCTTAGTTAAAGAAGGAACCGCTTCCTGTGTATTCCAGACAAAACCTCTTCTAGCATCGATCATATCGCCGAAATTTAATTTTGTTTTGTCAAGAGATTTTTGAAGATACGTAGCTTGAATACCAAATTTTAGGGAGAACTCTCTGTTTATAACCGCCTGATAGGCGTACAATAAACTAAAATTAGTTGTTTTTAAAGTTCCGCGTGCTTGATCATCCGTAGTAACTAACGCACCAATTCCACCAGCTAAGGCATCTAAGTGCATATCATAAGAGGCTGAGTAAGTAACGTAAGTACCAGATAGATTTGGCCATTGATTACGGTAGTTCAAACAGATCCTTGGACATCTCGCAGTACCTGTAAACGCTGGGTTTAAGTACATTGGGTTCGCGTAGAATTGCGTAAATTGAGGATCCTGCGCTTTTAAGTCTAATAAAAACACCGAGAACACTAATAATGGTAACAGTATGCGTCTATTCATAAAAATTGTTAACCTAACCTATTCTACAAATATATAAAATCCTTTTTAATAACAAAAATAATTTAAAAACAATATTTTTAAAGGGTATACGTTTATATACTGTAATCAGTTAATTTTACCAAATATATGAATTTTCTTAGAAATAGTGTTTTTGCTGCAGTTTTTATTTTTTGCGGTTCTAGTTTTGGACAAAAAAAACTAGGCGAGGATCAAAATATCAACCAAAACACAAAAAAGAACTTCTCAAATATCATTTCATCCTCTCTAACCGATTCTGTTTTATTAAAAGTAGAATTAAAAAATGCTCATTACGATTTCTCGAAAAACAACCTCCCATTTTTTTTAGCCTCAAAAACCACTGGCTACAATCAAAACGCTACTCCTAGTTTAATAATTAAAAAAACCGAATTAGTTACAGAGCCAAATGCCAGCATCATTAAAAAACAGTTTTCGAAATTTCTAACGCAAAACTTTGAAATTGTTTCTTCGCCTAGTTTATGTAAAAACGAAAATCTTAATCACCACAAAATTATTCCTTTTAGAATAAACAAATTAAACCAAGTTGAGGAATTGGTTGATTATTCTATTAACTGGCAAATTTCCACTGATAACTCAAGAAAACTAAGTAACTCTGCAACATTTAAAAACAATTCTGTTCTAGCCACCGGAACATGGTTTAAAATTGGTGTTACAAAAACAGGATTTCACAAAATTGATAAAACTTTATTAACTCAAATAGGAGCAAATACAAACAACTTAGATCCAAAAAATATTCGGATTTATGGTAATGGCGGGAAAATGCTTCCTGAGTTAAATTCGGCATTCAGGTACGATGATCTTGAAGAAAACGCAATACAAGTGATAGGTGAAAATGATGGTGTTTTTGATAATACAGACTATATTTTGTTTTATGCACAAGATGCAAACGGCTGGGAAAAAACCAACTCAACAACAGGTTTAAAATTTAAAGTAACTAAAAATTTATATAGCGATACAAGCTTTTATTTTATCAAT
>JBEIEI010000139.1:0-7809 GCA_040382975.1 Flavobacteriales bacterium | reverse complement strand
CCATTCTTTTACTAAACAATCAGGAAAAAAATCTGACATTGGCGAGCCGTCTGGTGTTCTTTTAAAATGTTTCCAAGGCTCGTATAAATAATATCTGCCGGGAGGGTATTTTATAATAACGGTTCCACTATCATTTGTTATTATACTATCTACACAATTACCACTTTGATAAATATAAAACCGTTGATTGGCTAAAGGCTTATCAACTTTTGAATTTTGAATTTCAGCATCAGTTTTGCACCTGCCGCTGCAATCGGGCTGGCCATATCTAAATTCAATTTCAATTTTCATTCTTTGTGCTTGGCACAGAAGTGATAAGAAAAAACAAAAAGCAAAAAATAGTTTATTCATAATTATGGAGTTGTTGATGAAACAGGAATGATCTTTCCGTTAAAATAAATGTGTCCGGTTAATGCAAAGTTGCATATAAAGCTTGCCATCTCATTTGGTTTTAATGGAGCCTTATAGCCGGGGAAAGCTTTGCTTAACATTTCGGTTTGCACGGCGCCAATTGCTAAACAATTAACTGAAATGTTTTTAGGTTTTAGTTCTTCTGCCAAGCATTCTGTTAAGCCCGATAATGCAGATTTACTACTGGAATAGGCGCTTAGGCCGGGAAATTTTGAACTGCCTTGAAAACCACCCATACTGCTAATATTTACAACATGCGATTTGTTTTTTTTATTAAAAAGAGGAAGTAAAGATTGTATTAAAGTAAATGGGCCAAACACATTTGTGTTATAAACCGATTGAAGTTCTTTAGTAGAAATTTTTTCGAAAGGTTTATTTACAATTTCGCCGGCATTGTTTATTAATATATCAATTTTTAAACCTAAAGCTTTTATTATTTTAACAATTTTTTTTTGATCGATGGAACTTGTAATATCAGCTTTTACAGGGAGTATAGAATGTGTGTTTTTTTGATCAATAAGTTTTGTTAAAGGGGCAATATTACGCGAAACTGCAATTACCAGGATGTTGGGGTTTTCGGAAAGTTGTTTCACCATTTCAAAACCAATTCCTTTTGAAGCCCCTGTAATAAGTATGGTCATATTTTGTAAATTTGTACATAAAGATACTTCATTTTATAAATATGTGTATGAAAAAGAAGATTTTAGGGGTTGTTTTTTTATTATTAGTTTGTTTGGGTTCCAAAGCTCAAACCGATGATGTTTATATAGGCACAAGGGAAAAAGACACAACATTTAAACCAAAAAAGAAGAGGAATACAGATTGGATGAAAAATTTCACTTATGGTGGTAATGTTCAAGCAATTTTTGGCTCATATACGTATGTTTATTTATCCCCCACAATTGGATACATTCCTTTCAAAAATTTAAATGTTGGTATAGGGTTTATTTATAGTTATGCCAGCGTTAATTATAATGGTTTTGGAAGAGTTACTCAGACTATTTACGGGGGTCATTCATATGCAAGATATTTTGTGAACGAAAGTTTTTTTGTGCAGGGACAATTTGATCGTTTATTGCAACCTAACGTTTATAATTTTTCTAACCCTAATGAGAAAATTTGGGTTGATTACACGCTGATTGGCGGTGGTTATAGACAGGCAATTGGTAAACGCGCAGCGCTCATTACTTCTTTAATGATAAATGTTACACCAAGTAGTTTGTCAATTTATCCAAACCCTATTTTTCAGATCGGTTTTGTTGGAGGCTTCTGATTCCGGTATTTTACAGCATTGTAAATTAATACTTAATCCGATGGTCATTCCGCTCGAGGATGAATCGAGGCTAGATGGGACGCTTTACTAAGAAAAGCTCAGCAGATCGCCTTTGTTAGCATAACAAAACATTGGGCTGTTTTTTATTCCCCAATGGTATTAACCAAATAGTAACCAAGAAAATTTAAGGGTTTATAAAACAACGTAATTTTTTTGTGTATGAAGAAATTCCTACGCGAAAAAAATTAATTGATCTAGAAGACCTTTTTAGTTAATTTTTATTTGTTGACCTGAGACTAAAATTTCTTTTTTGTATTGAATGGCTTGGTAGGCTTTTCAATATTTGTAAGAATGATCTTCACTTTATTTTGATCTGCCAATAATCTAACAGCTTCCTTTAGCTCATCATCGTTTTTAAGGGAGAACTCAATTCTTCCTTTTTGAAAATAATAACGTGCAATTATTTCTTCTTCTAAATACCTTTTAATTTGACCTTTATATTTAGCAAGGTCATCCTTTTTATTAGATGACATTTTATTGATCAAGGCTTCGTATTCTGTTTTAATATCATTAAAATATTTTTCTTCTTCACTGTTTTCTTTAAGATGCTCTAACTCTATTTCACTTCTGGTTTTATAGCCGTAATCTTTGTCTTTTAAATAATTAATAAATTCCGCATATTCAGTTTCTGTTAAGGTGAATTTTGATGCTAAATCTAATTGCTGATGTGCTAAATAATATTTTGTGCCGTAATTAAAAATATGATTTTTTGATATTAGAGAAATTAAAATGTTACTTAATTTTTCTTCCTCTGTTTTTACATCCGGCATAATACCGGCGCCATCATAAACAATTCTTCCGCCTTTTGTTTTAAATGCCGAAATCAAGCTGTCAGGTACTTTTTCTACTCTTCCTTCTTCATCTTTATGCGTATAATCTAATGCCTGTACACAACGCCCACTTGGTATATAATACTTGGCAACAGTAATTTTAATTTGTGCGTTGTATACTAACGGTTTTGTTTGCTGCACAAGACCTTTGCCATATGTGCGTTTACCAATAATTAAAGCACGGTCAAGATCTTGCAAAGAACCGCTAACAATTTCTGATGCTGAGGCTGAATTTTCATTTACCAAAACCACTAAAGGAATTTGTGTATCAATAGGATTATTTACAGCTAAATAAGTTTTATCCCAATCGCTTATCTTACCTTTTGTGTAAACCACCTCTTGGCCTTTATCAATAAAAAAATTCACAATATTTACGGCTTCATGCAGCAAGCCACCAAGATTTTCTCTTAGGTCTAAAACAATATTTTTGCAACCTTTTGCTTTAAGATCTAACAATGCTTCTTTTACTTCGCCGCTGCAATTTTCGGTAAACGAAATTAATTTTATATAACCTGTTTCGCTGTTTGGCAGCATGCCGTGGTAAGGAACGGCTTTCGTTTTTATTTCTTCGCGCATTAAGCTTAATTCAGTAGGAGTCGTTTGTCCTACTTTTATTAATTTTAATTTTATTGGAGTTCCTGCATTTCCTTTTAAAAGGTTTGAGATCTCCTCACTGCGTTTGCCTTCAACATTAATACCGTTAACACCAATTATCTGGTCTCCCGCCCGCATACCAGCTTTATATGCAGTAAAACCTTCGTAAGGGTCTGCTATTAGAATCTTGCCATCTACATCTCTAACCTGTGCGCCAATGCCACCATATTCGCCCGTGGTAATAAATCTAAAGTCTTCAATATCGTTTTCGGTATAATAAACGGTGTAAGGATCTAAGGAGCCCAACATAGCGTCTATGCTTGTTTTCATTAATTGTCCGGGCTTTGTATCATCTACATAAGCCACGTTAATTTCACGGTAAACGGCATTAAAAATATCCAGATTCTTACTAATTTCGAAGTAATCTGGGGTATAGGCAACTCCTACTATAATAGCAGTTGTAAGCGAGAGGGCAGCTACCCAGTTTTTTATGGTTTTTTTAGCGAACATTAGATAATAAAATAACTATCTAAATTAGCTATAATTGTTCAGTTTGAAGGATTTTTATGCTTTTTTATCTATTTTTTGAAGTTTTTTAGTTCATAAGGCTAAAAAATACTGTATCTTTAGCCTCCGAATTAATCCCGTAAGATTATGACATTTATTTTTTAGTCAGTATGCTTGAGTCGGATACTGTATTAACCTACAAGACTCAACCCTGAAAACAAACTAAGTTTCATTTTTTTGCATAAAAACAAAAAGATATATGAAATTATCCATGTTTAAATTTAATCTGCCTAAAGAACTTATTGCAGAGCATCCGGCTAAAAACCGCGAAGAATCACGTTTAATGGTAGTTGACCGCGCAACCGGAAAAATTACACACAAAAAATTTAAAGACGTTATTAATTATTTTGATGAGGGTGATGTTTTAATTTTAAATGATACCAAAGTGTTTCCCGCACGTATGTACGGAAATAAAGAAAAAACAGGAGCCAAGATAGAAGTATTTTTATTACGCGAATTAAATGCTGAAAGCAGATTATGGGATGTACTCGTAGATCCGGCTCGTAAAATTAGAATTGGAAATAAATTATATTTTGGAGAAAATGACAATTTAGTTGCCGAGGTTATTGATAACACAACGTCTCGCGGACGTACATTACGTTTTTTATATGATGGCAGCTACGAAGAATTTAGAAAAGTATTATACGATCTAGGCGAGACGCCATTACCAAAATATATTAAACGTGCCAATGAGCCCGAAGATACTGAACGCTACCAAACAGTTTTTGCGAAAAACGAAGGTGCTGTAGCGGCACCAACTGCAGGATTACATTTTAGCCGTGAATTATTAAAGCGTTTAGAAATTAACGGCGTTCAATTTGCACCTTTAACGTTACACGTTGGCCTAGGTACTTTTAGAACTGTTGAGGTTGAGGATCTAACAAAGCATAAAATGGAAAGTGAAGAAGCCTTAATATCTAGCGATGCTTGTAAAATTGTAAATAGCGCCAAGGATAAAAAGAAACGTGTTTGTGCTGTAGGAACAACTGTAATGAGAGGTATTGAATCGTCTGTTTCTACAACAGGCCAATTAAACCCTTATGTAGGCTGGACAAATAAATTTATTTTCCCTCCATACGATTTTAGTGTTGCCAATTGCATGATCACCAATTTTCATATGCCTGAAAGTACTTTGTTAATGATGGTAAGTGCATTTGGCGGATACGATCTAATAAACAAAGCTTACAAAGAAGCGATAAAAGAAAAGTATCGCTTTTATTCCTATGGCGATGCCATGTTGATTCTTTAAATTTTTTAATCTTAAAAAAAGCCACTCTTTATAGAGTGGCTTTTTTTACATTCTTTAAATGATTAGTTGACTAATTTAATTTAATACTTCCATTGCCAATTACCACACCATCGCAGGTAATATCTATTACATAGTTGCCCGGAACAAATTCACCCTGACCTTCGCAATAAGTAACACCCGAAATTTCTACATTGGCATAATTAAGGGTTTCTTTTCCGGCATAATAACCGCTGCTTTTATTAAATGTAAATTTATAAGTTTCGTCGTAACTCTTTGCCAGCTCCTTTCCGTCCGGGGTCATAATACGAATGTAAACCGTTTTTTCTCCCGATTTAGCAATTTTATTTTCACCCAAACTAAAGCTTACTTTTATTTTTTCTGTTTTACGGGCTTTTGTAGTTTCCACTTCTTTTTTACCGCCCTTTTTAAATAAAACTGCTTTTACACTCACATTAAAGCATGTTAAAATACTTCCTTTTGCAATGGTAGTTTTAAGTTCTTCTTTTTCTTTAACTAAGGTATTTTGTTTTTCCTTTTCAACATCTAATTGTTTTAATACCGTTTTCTTTTCGGCAACTAAATTTTGATTTAAGGTATTTAACGAATCGATAGTTCTAACATAACCTTGCATGATACTGCGCAATGTTTCTGCTTCTTTTCTTAATTTAGAAAGCATATACGCATCGCCTTTATGTTTTTCTGCCTCAATGATTAATTCTTCTATGCGCGCTTTTTTCTCATCTATATCTTTTTGCATAAGAGCATCTTTTGCAACTATGCCTTCATAATCTTTTTGAAGCACTAATAGGTCAGACTTAACATTGTCGCGCTCAACAATAACAGTTTCGGTAACTACTTTTTGTTCAACAACTCTGCTTTGCTCTTGCAAAAGCAACCAAATTGTATAACCATTGGTGCCCATTAAAAGCAGGATAATTATCCATAAAATAAGCCCCTTTTTTTTATTAGATTTTTCTTTTTCTTCACTCATAACGCAAAAATAATACACAAAAACAGTATTTTAGCGCCAATTGTATGGCACTTATTAACGACTTCATGTCATTAATTTACCCAAGGCACTGCGAGGCTTGTGGTAATGGTCTTTTTAAGCATGAGGCCTACATCTGCAATTACTGTAAATTAAACCTTCCCAAGAGTAATTATCATAAAAACAGTCAAAACGAACTAAGTATAACATTTGCCGGAAGGGTTCCGTTGGTAAACAGTTTATGTTTTTATTTATTTGAAAAGAGCGGTAAGGTTCAAAAATTATTACACGCTATAAAATATCAAAACCAAAAAGAACTGGCGCAATTTATTGGTGAACTATATGCACAGGATCTTGTAAAAGAAAAAACGTTAGATGATATTGATGTTATCATTCCAATTCCTTTGCACAAAAACAAGTTAAAATTGCGTGGTTTTAATCAAAGCGAGTGGTTTGCAAAAGGGCTGGCTAAAGAACTCCAAAAACCCATGGATATAATTTCTTTTGAACGCAGACAAGAAACAAGTACACAAACTAAAAAGAAAAAATATCAGCGTTGGGAAAACGTTGAGGGGATCTTTGGCTTAGAGGATGCTGCTGCGTTAATAAATAAACACATTTTATTGGTAGATGATGTTATAACTACGGGTGCTACTATCGAAGCGGCTTGGCTGGCTCTGAAGGATGTTGAAGGGATAAAAGTTTCAGTAATAAGTATTGCCTTTGCAGCAAGAAAGTTAGCGTAAGTTATTTTATAGACTTAAAAAACGTTCTTTATCTTCTTTTGGGAGCAGGGCGCAGTTTTCTACTCTTCCAAAAAATTTCATTCTATGTTTTGCGATCACATCATAAACAGCATTGCGAATAAATGGAGGGATAATGACAAAAACAACCATTAAGGGCCAAAGACCTTTCATAAAAGGCATTAAGCGTAGTACTGCGCAAGTTTTAATAAATGCAGAATGGTCTTTTATTAAAATAACACTGTCTGTTTTTGCTTCAATTTCAAAGTAAGCTAGTAACTCTTTTCCTACAGACGATGTTAAAGCTGCAAAGTGCATGGCTTTATTTTTTTCTCGTGCTAAAAAAAATTGAATGCTTTTATTACAAAATCCACATTCGCCGTCGAATAATAAAATTGGTTGTTTTTTTAAGATCTCATTAATATCCATTAGGGTCTGGTATAAATAAAGTAAGGGTCAACGCTTAATTCATAGCGTTTTGGTAAAACAGTAAACGAATTCAAGTCAATAAAATTCACAAAACCATTTCGTCCTAAACACTGGCTGGTGTGATGTGGCGCAGGGCCGTTTGATTGCACGTTGCGCGAAACAACATATAAAGTTCTTTTTGAATCATCAACAGCAAGGCCATGTGGTTGGTAACCAACTTTTAAATTAGTAGCAACTAAACTCGATCCGCTAATTTTGGTTACTACTCCCATGGAGTTTGAAAAGGTTGTGCTATCGTAAGTGCAGGTAACAAAATATGAATCATACACTTTTGAATAAACAATTTCTTGCGGATATTTTCCTGTAGAAATAGTTGCGGTTACTAAATTACTAGCTAAATTAAAAACACGTACTTCGTTAGACTTTTGACAGGTAATAAATAATTCCTGATTGTTTGGAGATAAATAAAGATCGTGTGGGTCTAAAGATGAATTATAGTTTAATGTTGGTGTGTTCTCTAACGAAATTGGATTGGCGCTCGTAAAACCGGTATCTATTTGAGTTATAAAGTTACCGGTTTGAGCAGCAACATATACCGCATCATTTGCCGGATTTAACACAATGCCATGCGGGTAATATTGACCACCTAAAAAATGCCTAAGTTT
>JBEIEI010000138.1:0-7829 GCA_040382975.1 Flavobacteriales bacterium | reverse complement strand
TTAGAAAGATATCCCTTTTCCAGCATCATTAAAATTCGCAATGCCCAATATTTATCCAGCCAACATTGCACTCACGAAGCCTTAAGTATTTTAAATGAAGTTGAAGCAATAGAACAAAATAATTTTGATTTATACATGGCACGTGGATACATCTATAGCCAAATGGGTTTAGGTGAGCAAGCCATTGAAAATTTTAAAAAAGCAATTCCTCTTGCCGAAAGTAAGGATGAAGTATATGTTGCACTTGGTGTGGAATTTTTAAATGAAGATAAACCTGAAGACGCACTTTACTATTTAAAAAAAGCCATTAAATTAAATCCAAAAAACGAAGTTGCATTAAATGAACTTTCTTTGTGTTTTGATCTAACAGGAAAATCGAGCGAGGCAATTGCTTTTTACGAAAACTATATTGATGAGCATCCATACAGTTATTTTGCCTGGTTTAATTTAGGCCTCGGTTATAGCCGAATGGGCTTGTTTGAAAAGGCAATAGAGGCATATGACTATTCAATTGCTATAAATGAAAATTTTAGCTCTGCTTATTTTAACAAAGCAAATTCATTAGCGCAATTAGAAAGATATGAAGAAGCTATTTTAGTTTATAAAGAAACATTTAAACACGAAGAGCGTGAACCAACTACTTATTTTTACATTGGCGAATGCTACGAAAATTTAAATCGCTTTGAAGAGGCTTTGGTAAATTATAATAAATGCGTAAAGCTAGATCCTGCAAATGCAGATGCATGGCTGGGAATTGGAGTTGTACTTGATGCCATGAACAGATTAACAGAAGGTGTACATTACATTAAAAAAGCAATTGAAATAAATCCGAATGATGCAGAGTATTGGTATGTGTTTGCAGAAGTGCAAGAAAAATTAGGATTTATGGAAGAATCCGCAATGGCTTACCAACGCGTAATAGAATTAGATTATGATGATTATGATGTATGGTTAGATTACAGTAAATTATTGCACCAAAATAATTACATTACAAATGCACTCGAAACTTTAATGGAAGGAATAAAACGTTTTCCGGATGTAGCAGAATTGTACTACAGAATGAGTGTGATTTTATTGGATAAAGAAAACAGAAAAGAATCCTTAGAATATTTAGAAAAAGCTTTAACATTAGATTACTCCAAGTATGATGAAATTTTTGAATACGCTCCGGTCTTAAAAAACGACAAAGAAATATTAAACTTAATATCTACATTTAAAAAATAACCATGGCAAATAATTATAATTTTAACCTCCCGCATTTACCCCAGCGCACCGTAAGCCCGCGCAAAAATGGCGTAACAATGGTAATGGATAAGGGTATAAGCCTTAGACAAGCTGAGGATTTTTTAAGTTCTTCATCGGATTATGTAGACTTTGTAAAACTTGGATTTGGAACTTCAATAGTTTCAAAAAATGTAAAAGAAAAAATAAAACTTTATAAAAATGCAGGAATTAAAGTTTATGTTGGAGGCACCTTGTTTGAAGCATTTGTGATCAGAAATAAATTTGACGATTATTTAAAATACATTTCTGATTTTGGACTAGATTGTGCTGAAGTAAGTGATGGTAGTATTGAACTAGAGCATGATAAAAAATGCGAATACATTACTAAACTTGCAAAAGAGTACACAGTATTAAGTGAAGTAGGAAGCAAAGAAGAGGGAGTGATCATTCATCCGGCGCGTTGGATTAAGATGATGGAGAATGAATTAAAAGCCGGAGCGTTTAAAGTAATTGCAGAAGCAAGAGAAAGTGGCACGGTGGGAATTTTTCACAAGAACGGAAGTGCACACACAATGCTAATTAACAGAATTGTAAACAAAGTAAAAATAGAAAATATTATTTGGGAGACACCTCAAAAAAGTCAACAGGTTTATTTCTTAAAAATGTTTGGATGCAATGTAAACGTTGGTAACATTGGCGTTGACGATGTTATTCCATTAGAAACCTTACGCTTAGGATTACGCGGTGATACCTTTTTTACATTTTTACCCGAAGAAATGAAACAATCCCTTTAACAAAAAATCATCATGAAAGAAATAACAGTTCAAGAATTAAAAAAATTAAAAGACTCTAATGCCGATTTTCAATTAATTGATGTGCGTGAAGAACATGAATTTGATGAAGCTAATATTAGTGGAACTTTAATTCCAATGGGCGAAGCCCTAGAAAGATCAGCAGAGATCTCAAAGGACAAACAAGTAGTGGTTCATTGCAGAAGCGGTAAACGCAGCGCAACCGTTATTAATGCTTTAGAAACTCAGCAGGGTTTCACAAACCTTTATAATTTAAAAGGCGGCATTTTAGCGTACATAGAAGAAATAGGATTGTAAAAAATTGTTCGAACTAAGTTGTTAGTTTTTCGATATTCATACAAACTATAGCTATTTCAAACAACAAAAAACTTTATTCAAAAAACACATATACTTTATGATTGAATTATTTAAACACATTTTACATTTAGATTTTGACTGGTTATTTGCTAATTACGGAACAGCCATTTATACCGTTTTATTTTTAGTGATCTTTATTGAAACCGGTTTGGTGGCTATGCCGTTTTTACCCGGCGACTCATTATTATTTACCGCAGGTTTATTTGCTCGTTCGGGACATTTAAATTTATCGTACTTACTAATTCTGTTATTTATTGCTGCTGTGTTGGGCGACAATTGTAACTATTGGGTTGGCAGAAAAATAGGTTTAAAAATATTTTCACTTAAAATAAAAGGGAAATTGATTGTTAAAAAAGAATACTTAGATAAAACCCATGTGTTTTTTGAAAAGCATGGCACAAAAGCTATTATCATGGCGCGCTTTGTGCCCATCGTACGTACCTTCTCCCCTTTTGCTGCCGGTGTTGCCGAAATGAACTACAAAAAATTTGTAAGCTTTGATCTATTAGGTGGTGCTTTATGGATTGGCAGTTTAACAATTGCAGGTTACTTATTGGGCGAAGTTGAATTTATTAGAAAACATATTGATCTTGTATGTCTTGGCATAATTTTAGTTTCTGTTTTACCGATCATTTTTGGATATTTAAAATCAAAAATGGCGAAGTAACCTTCACTTTAAATTAAAGCAATTACCTATTAATTTTTACACACTACTTTGATGTTTAGTCGCTTTATTTATAAATGCTTTTTACTTACTGCGGCTATCGTATTTGGTTCTTCTTTTTTTAATAATAACACAGAGGCATTAAGCTTATCGTTTACCTCTAAAATATTAGAAAAGAAAAAATATATTACTGTTCAAGGTGAAGTATATTTTAAAAAGCAAGGCGGTATTTTAACCACACACCTTACAAAACCATTTGAAAATGTAACCATCATTAATTCGAGCGGCGATATGAAAAATTACGACGTGTTAGACAACACGCTAATACTTTCGAGTTCTGCCTTAAATTCATCCGAATCGAGTTATTTTTGGTATTTTTTAAATGGCAATTACTCCGATCTGGGATTCTCTAAAATTGGTTATGTTATCAAAAATACTAAGGTTGAGGATGGTGTTTTAATTACCAACTGGGTTCCTAAAGAAGGTCTTAATAACCCTATTTTAAATATAGAAATGGTTCACGAAAAAAGTTTGCCCATTTATATCGAATTTAAAGGGGCTAAAAATAAATCATTAGGAAAAATATTTTTCTCATCCTACCAAAAAATTGGCACTCTAAGTTTGCCTCTAAAAATAACTGAAATTGCCTACCAAGACAAAGGAGACTCTACTGTAACGTCTAAAACATATTATAACCCAAAGATCAATAAAGAAGTTAATGCAACTTATTTAGATTTTAAAATTCCTGCAAATGCAAAAGTGGTATCGGGTAAATAATCTTTTATTTGTTTTTTTATGTTTGTTGTGCACCTCGGTGTTTTCTCAAACAAAAACAGATGATGACCTTATCTTTGAAAAAACAACATTCGTTAATTCATTTGAAAGTAAGCGTGAAGTTACCTACCTTTTTGCGGGTAAAAATGCTTTTATAAAATACAATCCTGTTTCGTTGGTGTTTGGTGGTTTACTATACGCCTACCAAAAAACCATTTCTGTTCAAATTGGCGCGGCTTGTCCTTACGAGGTTAACTGTAGTAATTTTAGTAAGCGCTGCATTCAACAATACGGTATTTTAAAAGGCATTCCTTTAACAGCAGACCGATTGACGCGCTGCACAAAGCTTGCTGGCATTGATATGATAGAAGGCGTTGATTATAATTCGAGAACGCATATGATCTACGACCATCCAAACGATTATAAATTTAAAATCAAATAATGAAGTTTAAATTTACAATATGTTGGATTACCCTATTTCTATTTAATCTTTCTGGATATTCTCAAGATCCGGCAAACCCTAACTTTTTATTTATTGATTTTTTAACCGAAAACAATAAGAACAGAGAAGCTTTGCATCTTTTATCCAACACCAACGAACTTTTAAATTCCGATACAGTAAATTATTTAAAAGGAATGAATTATTACCTTTTAAAAAAAACAGATTCAGCCGCGCTATGTTTTAATTTGGTTGCTCCTGCTAGTAATTTTTATACGAAGTCTAAGTTCTTTGAATCGATCAACTTATCGTATTCAAAAAAATACAAACCGGCATTAAATAGTTTGTCAGATTTTTCAATTGATACCGCTCAAAAATACAGTCAACTCATAAACATAGTTACTGCAGGTAATTACTTGTTATTGCGCGACCATAAACGGTTCGATTCTCTTAGCAATGGCTTTTTATATAACGACTACAATTATTCCAACCAACAAAGCCGCTTGGTCGATCTGAAAAACCGATCACTTAAATTAAAGAAAAAATCTCCTTTTGTTGCCGGCGCCCTCTCGGCTGTGGTGCCTGGCTTAGGGAAATTTTATGCCGGAAAAAAAGGCGCAGGCTTAGCCGCATTTGCAGCAAACGGAGCTTTAGCTGCCATGGCCTTTGAGTCTTACTACAGAACTAAAAGTTTTAAAAGTCCACAATTTATAACCTTTACAACGCTATTTAGTTTTTTTTATGTGGGTAATATTTTTGGAAGTGTGTTTAGTATAAAGCAACAAATTAAATCGGTAAACGGGAAAATAAATAATGAGATTCTGGCGAGTATACACGTGCCTGTTGTTCGTATTTTTAAGTAAGCTTTCGGCTTATTCATCTAACGATACCCTGCAAATAAAAATTGCAGCAGATAGTTTATTTAGTAAGGCCAAGTATTATGAAGCCGCCATCTATTATCAAAAATTAGATTTTTTTTTACAAGGAGAATTATTAAAAAACGAAGCAAAACTTTTAACGGCCACTAGTTATAAATTTGCTAAAAATTATACTGCCGGAATTGATCATTTAAACTCTATTAATTTAGATGGTGCTGCCGACTCATTAATTTACAAAGTAAAATACCAGTGCGCATTGATGAGTTATTTAAACAACGATCTGGTTCAGGCAGAAGCCTTTTTGCAGCAATTAAACTATTTGGTAAAAGATTCTAGTTATATCGCCAGTTCAACTTTATTAAATGTGGTTGTTTTAAACGAACAATATAAATGGCAACAAGCAAAAGAAAAATTAAAGTCGTTAAATAAAACAGATAGTTTAAATAACCCTGAAACGTTTATCCATAAAAAAATGGTAATAGATTCTATTTACAGCATTAAACTTATCCCAAAACTTAAAAGTGTTGAAAAGGCAAGTAAAATGTCTACATTTTTTCCGGGCTTAGGGCAGTGTTATGCGAAAAATTACGGCGAAGGGATCTCCT
This sequence comes from Flavobacteriales bacterium, assembly GCA_040382975.1. GTDB lineage: Bacteria > Bacteroidota > Bacteroidia > B-17B0 > Aurantibacillaceae > Aurantibacillus. The sequence goes on along the minus strand of JBEIEI010000138.1, from coordinate 2,076 downwards.
CCTTTTTAGCTATTACGGTAACTGCAGGTGCTATGGTGGCAGGTATAATTTACCAATATTACTTCACCTCTATTTTTGTAGGAAATTTATTGATCGGAAAATTTTATTTGGGAGGTATTAAGCGGGCGGAGTTCTTAACAGAAAAATACAATTACAAGAAATCAAAAAAATACAATGCCTTTTTAAAGGATCAAATTAAACAAAACCTTATAAACTAAAAAAACCGACCAATTGGTCGGTTTTTTTTAATTCATAATAATTTGTTAGTCTAACCAAACAAACCATTTGTCATTATTCTCATATTTTTTGTAAAAGTCTGCATCAAATACACCTCCCCAGAAGTCAACACAAGCTGCAACTCCACCGGCAACCGGTACGCAGAAGTATAATGCCCACATGTGTTTTTTAGCTGTTCCCATGTAGTAACGGTGTAATGCTATACCACCGCAAAAGAATGAACGTAACAAATAACCGCCTCTGGTTTTTGTTTTTGCTCCATCTGCTTTCAAATTTAAGTTAGTTGCGTTAGCAACGTTTAGATCTGAAGCAAACATTTCGTTAAAAGATACCTCTTGGCTGTTTTCAAATGTTTGAGTTAATTTAACCTCATCCATTTTGTACTTGTTAGCTTGGGCGCCAAAACCTAACCCTAATGCTAAACCTAATACTAATGCTAATTTTTTCATAATTTGTGTTAGTTTTTTATTTATGGTGCTAAAAATAGGGAATTTAATTAATAAAACAAATGTTTTTTATTTAACAGCTTGATCTTTTTTTAAATTATTTTACTTTAGGTTATAATAAAAAATATTGGGCATTAAAAAAGCCACTAATAAGCGGCTTTTTTAATTATATAAAATTTAAAAATCATCTATTACTTCTTCTTAATCTCTGAGATCTCAACCTTTAAACCTTTAAGCATATTCATAATACTATCCAAATTAAGCTCATCATTTTCGTACTGGTTCATATTTAAACAACAGGTGTATTCCCATATCTCTAAAATTTCGCTTGCTTTAACCTTAAACGGTTGGTATATTTTATTATCCGAATGTAATTCATAAGCGCCCTCTTTTTTATTAAAGCCCATAACACGCTTGTACGACAAGCCATCATCCTTGGTAACAATAATATAGGTTTGCCCGAACTTAACCTCATCAAACTTTTCTAAAAATTTTGCAATTACAAAAGAACCTTCTCTAATAGGAGGCATACTATCGCCTTTGATAGGAAAAGCACGGTGTTTACCAGATGGTAAAAAGGGCAATTTCATTTGCGGTAATTTTTCTATATAATCCGGATCGGCATAACCTCTTGTGTAACCGGCCGACGCTTTTAACGGCACTAACTCTACCATATCATTACCATCACTATCTATTAAAATAGGAAATAAAATACGGTTCTTACCAATTTTCATTAAACCATCTAAATTGGTTTTTTTAAGATCGCCTCTTACTAAAGCATCTATTGCTATATGAAAATACTCCGAAAGGCGAATTAACAGATCAATAGGCGGTTCATTTCTGGCTTCTTCGTAGCCGCCAATTCTTGAACGTGTAACTTTTAGATCGTCTGCCAATTGCTCTTGCGATAGGCCTTTTAATTGACGAAGAAAACGAATGTTAGATGATATTTTACTCATTGCTATAATTTATAGTTTAAAATTACTACTAATTATAGTTATTTGCAAATCTTTTTTTAGCGCTTTTTATAAGACTTCCAAACTCAATCCCTTAAAAAATCCTTAATTACTGCAACAAATAAAGTCGAGTTTAATTGCTCTATTGGATGCTTGGTGTTTGGAAGTATATACATATTAGCCTTTGGTAAACATCTATAAACACTAATCGTTTCTTCTAAAGTTACCATTTGGTCTTTATCGCCTAAACCAACTAAGGTTTTATTTTGAATGTTTTTTAAGGATTCAGGATTTAAATAATTATTCAAGCTAATATCCCGCATCAATTGCGCTGTTCTCAACAAAAGCGTTTTCCATTTTTCACCATGTTTAAGCTCTAACGATTTTGCAAATGCCGGAACTTTAGTAAGCATTACCTCAGCATCCAGCAGTTTCAC
>JBEIEI010000137.1:0-7871 GCA_040382975.1 Flavobacteriales bacterium | reverse complement strand
CCCTTGCCCTTGTGGTAGCGGTAAAAAATACAAGAGCTGCCACGGACAAGGATTATAATATTATTAAAAATAACTCTATTAAAAAAGCCACTTTATTAAGTGGTTTTTTTGTTTTTAATATTTTGCAGCTGTCACTTCGAGTAGCCGACCCTAGGAGGCGTATCGAGAAGCGTTTTTGATATTAAAATACAACCTAAGCAAACACAGTTTCCTCCTCTTGAGGAGGTGCCCGAAGTCCCGATAGATATCGGGAGGAGGAGGGATTTCATAGTCTTGAAAATAAAAATATTTTAATAAATCCCTCTAACTCCCTTTTTCAAAGGGAGAATTGATTGATTTTATTTTCAAGAATAAGAATGTTCCTTCGAGCGCCCGTCCGAACGGATTCTTCCGGGCGGGGAGTCGAGAAGCGTTCTCGATACAATTTTCCGCGAGAGACAAGGCGGAAAATCACTCGAACTGACAAATGTTATAATACTACAACGTCCTCAACAAGCCTTGTATGCTTGTTCTCTCAGTTAAAATGGCATGTAATTTATCAATGGCTACACGTTCTTGTTTCATCGTGTCTCTATCGCGAATGGTAACCGTTTTATCTTCTAAACTTTGGTGATCTACTGTTATACAAAATGGTGTGCCGATCGCATCTTGTCTGCGGTAACGTTTTCCAACGGTATCTTTCTCATCATAAGCCATCATAAAATCAAACTTAAGATCTTTCATAATGCTTTCCGCTAATTCAGGTAATCCATCTCTTTTAATTAAAGGGAAAATTGCTGCTTTGTATGGCGCTAGAGCAGGAGGTAAACTTAATACAGTTCTTGTGTCTCCACCCTCAAGAGATTCTTCTTTTAAAGCAGAAGAAAGAACCGCTAAAAATAATCTGTCTAATCCAACCGAAGTTTCTACAACATACGGCACGTAACTTTGATTTAATTCCGGGTCAAAATACTGTAATTTTTTTCCAGAGAATTGTTCGTGTTGTTTTAGATCGTAATCTGTTCTGCTATGTATTCCTTCTAATTCTTTAAATCCAAAAGGGAATTGGTGTTCAATATCCGCAGCGGCATTTGCATAATGCGCTAATTTTAAATGATCATGAAAACGGTATTTCTCTGCACCTAAGCCTAACGATAAATGCCAGCTTAAACGTGCCTTTTTCCAATATTCATACCATTCCATTTCTGTTCCCGGCTTAACAAAAAACTGCATTTCCATTTGTTCAAACTCGCGCATACGGAAAATAAATTGTCTGGCTACAATTTCATTTCTAAACGCTTTTCCTGTTTGAGCAATACCAAAAGGAATTTTCATTCGTCCGGTTTTTTGCACATTTAAATAATTTACAAAAATACCTTGCGCAGTTTCGGGTCTTAAATAAATAATGTTAGAATCATCTACCACGGCACCGGTTGAGGTACTGAACATTAAATTGAACTGACGAACATCTGTCCAGTTGCGGCTTCCGCTTACAGGACAAACAATTTCAAGATCAACAATAATTTGTTTTACTTCTTCTAAATTATTTTCGTTTAAAGCAGTTTTAAAACGCAAATTAATGGCATCAATTTTATCTTGATATTCTTTTACGCGTCCGTTTGTTGATTTAAACATTTCTGCATCAAAATTCTCGAAACGTTTTGCCGCTTTTTCGACTTCTTTATTTATTTTGTCTTCAATTTTAGCAACGTGTTCTTCAATTAAAACATCGGCACGGTAACGCTTTTTACTGTCTTTATTATCAATCAATGGATCGTTAAAAGCATCCACATGTCCGCTTGCTTTCCAGGTTGTTGGGTGCATAAAGATAGAAGCATCTATGCCTACAATGTTCTCATTCATTTGCACCATGGCTTTCCACCAATAATCGCGAATGTTTTTCTTTAATTCGGCGCCAAGTTGTCCGTAATCGTATACGGCACTTAGTCCGTCATAAATTTCGCTGCTTTGAAAAATAAAGCCATATTCTTTACTGTGCGAAACTACATTCTTAAAAAAATCTTCGGGTTTTATATTGCTCATGGTTGCTAAATTAAAGGTTCAAAAATAGTATTTTTTATGGCTTCTTTGCGAGTAATCTCTAAAGTTTCATTAACAAAATAAGTTTATCTTAGCCCAACGTTTATTAATGGTTTTTAGCAGCATTATATTTTTATTGTACTTCTTGCCAATATTTATGTTGGTTTATTTTTGTGTTGGTAAACGCTATAAAAATGCTGTGATCCTAATTGGCAGTATTTTCTTTTACGCATGGGGTGCTCCAAAATTTATTTTTGTCATTTTAGGAACAACCTTGCTTGACTTTTATTTGGTGGGATGGATGGATAGAGTCACTAACGAGCGTCACCGAAAATTAATGTTATTGTTTTCGGTTACTGTTAATTTAGGCTTGTTGGTTTATTTTAAATATTCTAATTTTTTTATTGAAAACGTAAACGCGGCTTTATCTGTTTTTGGCGATAAACAAATACATTGGACAAAATTAGTATTACCAATTGGTATTTCTTTTTACACCTTTGAAACCATTACCTATGTTGTAGACGTGTACAGACGAGTGCATAAGCCATTAACTAAGTTCTGGGATTATCAATTGTACATTATTTTATTTCCCAAGTTAATTGCAGGTCCTATTATTCGCTATCACGAATTGGCAGATCAAATAAAAGATAGAGCTGATGTGATCGATGATAAGCTTACCGGATTTTATCGATTTGTTTTTGGTTTAGCTAAAAAAGTTTTAATTGCTAATCAAATGGGTCACGTTGCTGATGAGATATTTGCTTTGAATTATTTAGAGATGGATACACTTACAGCTTGGCTGGGAAGTTTGGCCTATACCTTTCAGATCTATTTTGATTTTAGCGGCTATAGCGATATGGCTATTGGTTTAGCAAAAATGATGGGGTTCAGGTTCCCTGAAAATTTCAATAATCCTTATATCTCACAAAGCATTACAGAGTTTTGGCGCAGGTGGCACATGACCTTAGGCAGTTGGATGAAAAATTATTTATACATTCCATTAGGTGGAAATAAGGTAAGTAAAAACAGATTGTATTTTAATTTATGGCTGGTATTTTTAGCCTCAGGTTTATGGCATGGGGCAAGTTGGAGTTTTGTTTTTTGGGGGAGCTTTTCACGGGTTTTTTTTGGTGATAGAACGTGCATTTTTCGGAAAAGTATTGGCGCGCATTGGTAAGCTGCCAAGCATATTAATAACCTTTTTTATTGTAAATATTGGTTGGGTATTTTTTAGGATCGAAAAAATTGGCGACGCTTTTTTGTACTTAAAAACAATGTTCACTTTAAACACTAATAATGAATTTGAATTTGATAATGAGTTTCAATTTTATTTTTTTCTGGCAATTATTTTTTCATTTTTTGCAATTAGTAAATACACACAAAAAATACAAGACGCACTTTACTTTGATGTATACACCAACTTAAAACACTTGTATGTTGCCGCTATTTCTATATTGCTTTTCGTTTTGTCAGTGAGTTCAATTACTTCTTCAGGCTTTAATCCTTTTATTTATTTTAGATTTTAATGAAAGAAGGATCCAACATATTTAAGAAAAGTCTATTAGGAATGATCTTTCTAATGCTGTTTTTGCATATGCTTCAAAACGAAATAGATTTTATAAAGCTACCACCGTTGCAAGGATATATTGATAAGCCACAAAAACCGGATTTAAATTTTGATGATTGGCTTTCTGCAGATTATCAAATTAGGCAAGATGTTTATAAGAACACAATGTTTGGATTTAGAAGTTTATACGTGCGCTTAGATCATCAAATAGCATTTTCTTTTTTTGATAAAATTAAGGCAATTGGTGTAATTAAAGGAAAAGAGAATTATTTTTATGAGGTAAATTATCTAAAAGCATATACTGGCGAAGATTTTTTAGGGGAGGATAGTATTCGTAAGATCACAGATCGTATGAAATTTATTTCGGATACACTTACCAAATTAAATAAGCAATTAATTATTGTTTTTGCTGCAGGAAAAGCTTCTTACTATCCTGAGTACATTCCTGATAATTATTTTACTATAAAAGGTAATACAAATTACAAAGCCTTATCTGGTGCAATAAAAACAGCAGGATTACATTGCATTGATTTTAATAGCTATTTTATGAATCAAAAAGGCAGATCAAAGTATCCATTATATCCTAAATATGGTATTCATTGGAGTAACTATGGAGCTGCATTGGCGGCAGATTCTATAATTAAACACATAGAGTATTTACGAGCTATTGATATGCCCAATTTAATTTATAATGAAGTAGAATTAAAACAGCCAGTAGGTATTGATTACGATATTGGTGATGCTTTAAATCTTTTATTCAGGTTAAAAAGTTTTGATATGGCAGATCCAACAATAAAAACAGAGGTCGCTAAAAATAAAGTTAAACCAAGTGTATTGGTTATCTCTGATAGTTTTTACTGGGGAATGTATGGTTTTGGTATTGCTAATTCATTTAAAAAGGATCATTTTTGGTATTATAACAAACAAGTTTACCCCGAAACTTTTTATGATGAGTTATTTGTTCAAGATATTGAACTTGGGAAAGAAATACAAGATCATGATGTGTTTATTATTATGGCAACAGAAGCTACTCTGTCAAAAATTGGTTGGGGTTTTTTAGAGAATGTAGAAATGTTTTTTAAAGGTATAAAAACGCCTGTTTCAGAGAAAATGGATCTTATAAGACGATTGAAGGATCTAAGACGATTGAAGGATTTAAGACGAGCTATTAAAGGAGATAATAAATGGATGAGCGAAATTGAACAAAAGGCTCAAAAAAGAGGAATCAGTATTGATTCGATGCTTACTTTAGATGCGATGTGGGTGCTAGAACAACAAAAAAATAATTAGCTTATTTGTAAATTATCTATTAATCTTATTTTTCCAACGAATATTGCAATTAAAGCAATGGCCTTTTTCTGTGAATTTATTTCTGATAGTCCTTCTAATGTTTCTGCATCGCAAATTTCAAAGTAGTCTAATTTCATTAACGAAACTTTTTTAGTTTCTTCTTCAATAAATAAATTAGCTGCACTAATACTTTTTTCTTTTACAATTTTTTTTGCCTCCCACATTAGTTTTGGAATAAGGCTCGCAATTTCTCTTTCCTCACTAGATAATAATGTATTTCTTGAACTCATAGCCAAACCATCCGCTTCACGCAAAATGGGGCATGATACAATTTCAATACTAGAACCCATTTGTTTTACCAGAGCTTTTATGATCATCACTTGCTGATAATCCTTTTCGCCAAAAAATGCTTTATCGGGTGTAACAATTTCAAATAAACGTTTTACAACTTGCGCAACTCCATTAAAATGTCCCGGGCGATGTTTTCCATCCAATGTTTTATCTAAAAATCCAAAATCAAAGATGGTTTCGTCTTTTTTGGGATAAATTTCATCCACCGAAGGCAAAAACAAGACATCGCAATTTGCCAATTCTAAAAACTTAGCGTCTTTTTCTGGCATTCTGGGGTATCTTTCTAAGTCGGCTTTATCATTAAACTGCGTTGGATTAACAAAAACGCTGCAAATTGTAATATTACAGACTTTTTTAGAAGCCTCAATAAGCGAGATATGACCGTTGTGCAGGGCACCCATGGTTGGCACAAAGCCTACCGTATGGTTTAAACTTTTTTTTTCCTTTAAAAAGGCTCTTAAGTCTGCTATTTTGGTGTAAATTAACATGTTTAACGGGCGCAAATGTACATTTTACTTTGAAATATGGTTTTTTTTTTATTACTTTTGTATAATAATTTAGGAACTAAAATTTTAGTATGAAGAAAGCCAGAGTTCTTTTTGTTTCGCAAGACATTACCCCTTATCTTGATGAAACTTATGTTGGGAAAATTGCCAGAAAGCTACCACAGGGTATTCAGGAGCGAGGTAAAGAGATTCGTACTTTCATGCCAAAATATGGCTGCATAAACGAACGCAGACATCAATTACACGAAGTTATTCGCCTTTCGGGGATGAATATGGTGATAAACGATGTAGATCATCCATTAATTATTAAAGTTGCAAGCATACCAAGTGCGCGTATGCAAGTTTATTTTATTGACAATGAGGAATATTTTAGCCGCAAAGCTATTTTAACCGATAAAACAAGTGGTAAGTATTTTGACGACAATGATGAACGCGCTATGTTCTTTGTACGTGGAGTTGCCGAAACAGTAAAAAAACTTGGCTGGCAGCCGGATATTATTCACTGCCATGGTTGGTTAACAGCCTTATTGCCGTTGTATATCAAAAAATATTATGCCGAAGATCCTTTATTTGCCGATACAAAAGTTGTTGTATCTGTTTATGAAGATGAATATCCAAAAACTTTAAATAAAAAATTCATAGATAAGTTAACGTTTGATGGATTTAATAAAAAAGATCTAAAACATATTTCAGAAGAGTCGAGTCACCTTAACATGATGAAACAATCTTTAGAATATGCTGATGGTATTATTCAAGGAGCTGAGAATTTAAATCCGGAACTCGAAAAATTCATTAAAAAAACAGGAAAACCATTTTTAACTTATAAAAATGAGTTAGAATACATGGATTCGTTTAATGAGTTTTATGATGTGATGCTTGAAGAGGCTAATGTTTTAAGTTAATAAACGATCTTTTTAATTTATTGTTAAATAACCCCACCTTAGGTTGGGGTTATTTTTTTGTTTTTTTAGTAAATAATAAAAGATCTTGTATAATATTAATCCCTATTTTTAACGCTTATTACAAAAATTTGAAAATTTTAAAAAATACCACCTACCTAATTGTTTTTTTTATTGCTTTTGCAAGCTGTAAAAAAGATCATAGTGTTTTGGGAGTTGATGTTCAGCCTGAAAATGATGGATTAAACGCAAGTTTTTGTGACACTGCGATCGTATCCGGATATACTTTAAAAAACGATTCAATTCCATCCTATAATGATAATTTAAAATATTTGGGAAGTAATCAGGATCCAACTTTTGGTCGTATGGATGTTGGTTTGTGTTTAAATGCAAACATTCCAAATGGTGTTACCGGAACCTCTTTTGGTGACGATGCTAATCTTGTTTCTGCAGAAATTGTTTTAGCGGTGTATAGTTTAAATTTTGTTGGAGATCAAACCACACCTTTAACTTATTCGGTTTTTGCTTTAGATTCTTCTTTAAATACCTCACGACTGTATTATTCTAACAATACAAAATTACATAACCCAAATTCTCTTTTAGGAACCTATACCGGAACTTATACCGCTTTAGACGGTAAACTGGTACTAAGGATCCCAATCGATAAAAATTTCGCAAGATCGATCTTAAACAACCCTCAATACCTTATTGATAATGCTACTTTTTTAAATTATTATAAAGGCTTTTATATCTCTGCTTCCGGCAGTAATTTAAACCCTGCCTCAGCACAAGGTGTAATTACAAAATTTAACTTAGAAGACGCCGTTAGCGGCTTTTACTTGCACTATCAAAAAGGTACACCTTCTGCAACAAAACAAGATATTGATTTTAAATTCAATTTTTCAGGATCTAGTGCAGTAAGATTTAATACAGTTAAATATCAGCCCAATCAAGGTGGAAATTATATCCTTTCTCAACAACTTCAAGGCAACACTAATTTAGGAACGCAAAATCTATTTTTAAAAGGCCTTGGCGGAACTAAACTCAACTTAGAATTGCCGTTTTTGAAGTATTTAAAAAGTTATAGCGATACGGTTCCTATTGCAATTAATCGTGCCGAATTTATTTTTAACGTTGATCCCTCTTTTTTAGCTGCAGTTGGTAATGGTATCTATTTTACACCTCCAAAATTGGCATTACTTCCTTTAGATTCTGCGGGCAAAGAAACCTTTTCAATGG
>JBEIEI010000136.1:0-8053 GCA_040382975.1 Flavobacteriales bacterium | reverse complement strand
TTTTGTGATAGCTGTGAAAAGAGTTTTACAGTTCAACATTTTTATTCTGGTTTTTCTGAAGCACACTATTTTTATTCAACCGATAGTAAACAAACTCTTATTATTCCGCTAAGTGAAATGAAATGTATGCCGGCGCCTTTACAAGTAAAAATTGATGAACAGATTCTTAGTATTGCTGAAGAACTTCTTCCAAAACCAACTAGCGGAACAGGCGAGTACAAGTTTTATAATCCTTTTCGATGTCCACATTGCGCTGCAGCGTAAATTGACTTTGAAAATTATAAAAACATTAGGCCAACAGAATATTATGGGATTTATCACATTAATAATGAAATGCAACAGTGTTTGATAAAAAAATTAATAGGCTGTTATTCACATAAACAGTCTATTAATTTATAGTGAAATATTCTCCAAGGATCATAACCTACGCCATTAAAATTTGAACTTATGGTAATTCTACCATATCCACATTTTCCATTGCTTTTAGTAGCATAAAACCCTACATCAAATGTTTTATAGTCAGGAAAGCCATTATTTTTTTTAATGTTTCTTATAATGTTGCTGTAATAACTAAGCATTTTTAATTTATAATCTGTATTATTAAATAACTTCACCGCAATTTTTTCTACATCCGCACGAGTAATTTCTCCATCAAAGCCTTTAAAATCATTATTTAAGTAATCTTTAGGTGCTTTGGTTTTATTAGTAAGATTTGAATACATTTCCTTTTTTTGAGCCTCCGCTTTTTTAGTTGATTTGCTGATGACTTGCGAAAAAGGATAGTCTTTAGAAAGTTCCTTAGAAAATTCGACAACTTTTTTTAATTTAAAATTCGGTATTATTCCAGAAAATTGGGGGAAACGATCTGCATCTTCCGAAAACATACCAATACCAATTTTTGTACAATAACCTTTTAAGTGATCATAAACGGTTACATCAAATTCATCAATAGCAACTTTCCATTTTTTTTGATTTGCAGTTTGTTTTTCCATTTCTTGTAAGAATCTATAATGAAAGTCATTGTAAATCGTACTTACTTCAAAGGAGACTGAATCATTTGTTGGTGGTATTATAACTCCTGACCCACGAATAACCCCCTGGTTATCTTGAGTAGCTGTAATTTTATAATTCTCAATTGGTTGAATACCACTCAAAAACCGCATACTAATTAAAATGGATTCACTTTCTAATAGTTTCATTTTTTGCACATCGTGAATTTCGAAAGCTATATATACAGGATCTGTTGAATTAAATTTTGAAACATTTGTAACAGTTTTTAAATCAGATTCCATAATTGGAGAATTAGAAAATCGAATGTATGTTTGAGAATAACTATTAAAGGTCACTAAACATATAATGAGTGTTTTAAAGAATAGTTTTGATGTCATATTAATTTTATTTATAGTAATAAGATTAGTAATATAAATTTAAAAATATTTTGTCTTATTTACATAATTTTTAAAAAAAATTCTAAGTTTTTTTGCTAATTAAGTGGTGAAAGCATCTTTTTTATACTATTTTATTTTGCTTTTTAAATACTTGAAGAATCAATTGAAGTTAATCGAATTTCAATTAAATGTTTTCAGAGCATCTTTTTTTACTTCTTGTAAAATTTCATTATAAATTTCAACAGAAAAATATGATTTTATTGTCATTGCTGTTAAATTTTTATCTATCAAAAAATCCTCAAAGGTTTCATAACTCTCAAAACTCTCATGAGGGTTGTCTGTAATATTACATCTTACAATTTGCCTTTTAGCACTATATAAGGTAATTATTTCGTGTTCGCATTTCCACTCTAAATTTTCCATGTGTTACGTTTTGTATTAATAAATGATATTAAGCCAACCAATTTTTAAATGAATGCTTTTTTCGGTTTTTGTGACCAGTTCAAAAGTGTGTGATGTTGTGTCTTCCACCAAGGTTGGTGCATTTGATCCAAATTTCAAATCATCATATAATGTTTCGGCTATTTGCAAAGTGTATTCTTTTTCTGATTCCTTTTCTACTATGGTTACAAAATAGCGTGTTTTATCATAAGTTCGTGGATAACCGCTATAGGGTACTTTTTTATACATGTCAATTATTTCTCCGGTTAATACATAATCTTGTGATTTCGATGGAATTTTGTTTATCAAGTCAATACTTCCAACAATTCCCCAAGAAATAAACACAATGCTAAATAATAAGTGTATCAAAATTTTAATTCCAATAGGAAGTATCAAATACTCATGATGTTTGTAAAAAACATCCAATACCAGATAACTGATTAGAATACTGAAAGGTAGAAAATAATAATAGTAGTTATTTATGATAAAATCAAAGGAATTGAGAACCACGTTTTTTGGACTAAAAATCATATCGCTAATTCCAACAACTACAAATAAAAAGTAGAATGTGAAAAAAGGCCAAAACGCTTTACTTGGAATTGTTTTATTTGTTTGCATAAGACTAATTATTTATCAAACATACTTAAAAACTCTGCCAAGAATTTTAGCTGAGCTTTTCTTTCTTCTACTGAGTGGTTAAAAAAAATTTCTTTGAGATTAAATTCAAACATTTTAGTTCTTGGATAGAAATATCGTACCTTAAGATTGCCTATGCCTATTTCATTATTTAAATCAAAGCCAATATCAAAATAATCTTTATGATCAATTAGTAATTTTCTAAATAATGGATTCTCTAATTTAGACAGCATATTTTCTTCGCCCGATTTATAGTAAATAACAATGTGTTCGTTTAAATCAGAAAATAAAGGATTGAGTTTTTGATAACCTTTTTGATTAAAACCATAATCATTTTCACTGTTTTTCGAAACAATTTCAATATTTGTTTTTGTATTATGGTTTAGTTTTACTTTATAAATAAGATAATTTTTAGAACGTCTAGCATTAGGGTTCTTTTTTTGTTCAGCAATTGTTTTAGTTGAGCGAATTTCTTCACTTTTTTCAAAGTGCGAAACAGCCCAAGTATTATTAATGAGTCCCGTATAATAAAAATATAATTTGTGGAAGGGTGTTTTTTTATCTTCTGGGACACCTTGCGTGGTTAAATTAATAGACTTACCCATTAAAATAGCATCCTCTGTTAAGGTTTGAGCAAGTTTTAATTCATAATTAATATGTGAAGTAACAAAAAACGCTGCACAAGTAAACGCTGCCAAGGATGCGCCAATTAAGGTAGGTGGAGTTATGATAAATTTTTCATCTTCGCCTGGAAATGGCCAAATTAGCAATAATATAATACCTAATAAAAATATACCTAAATAGCTTAATAATTTGGCTTTTTTAGTTGGTAATTTCTTTTCAATTAAAATGGTTGAAATAATAGTAAAGATAAGACACGATACTACTGTAATTATTCCTCCAAATATAAGTTTGTCTTCTTCTCTCATAATTAATGTCTTTATATCTAGAAACGATGACTTGATAAATTAATATTAAAAATAGCATTTTTTTAAAAAAAATCGAAGAAATTAAATTTTATTGTATCAAATAAATTGATTCTTTATGAAACGTACAGATAAATATAGTCTCATACCGCAGCTGCCTTGAAAAAAAACATGCCGCAAACAACATTAAGTTTGCAATAGTTTATATTTTCACACCCATTACAAGTATGTCGTCAGTCTGTTCAATATCTTTTTTGTATTCTGTTATAAAATCACCAAGGGCTATTCCTTGCTCTTGCATTGATCGAGAATTTATTGAAAGAATTAATTCTCTGAAACGTTTTTTAGTAAGTTTCTTCTCCACTTCACCGCCAAACTGGTCTGCAAAACCATCATTAAAAATATAAACACAATCTCCGTTATTCATTTCAAATATGTGATTTGTAAATAGTTTGACGGCTTCGCTTTTACCAATAGATTGCTTGTCGGCTTTAGTGTCTAATAGTTCATTATTTTTTAATATCCATAAGGGTTGTTTGCTCCTGCCCATTGCAGCTCACTGAGGATGGAAAGTTTACTGATTTTTTGGGAGCTAAGTTTGACAACCATTTTGCTTACTTTTTGTATTTACTATACAACATTTGACAAACTTTATCCATTGATTTGAAAACTGATGCATCAAAATTTGATGCTTTGGTAATGCTAGTTAAAGTTACAACAGCATTATAAAGTATTTCATTGTCGTTATAACCAATGCGTTCAATAAAATTTACTTTATTAGTTCCTTTGGGTGATTCTGATACAATTACCTCATTTGTGTTTGTATCTACTGCAAATAATAAGTCTTTATTCATTTTTTTATTTTTTTTCTTTATGCAAATGGCACCGGCCGCTTGAATTAGTTGCTTTCTTCTTGCATCTTGCTCCATTTTTTGTAATTCCGGAGCATTGTTGCGAAGTGGTTAAGTCCCTCTTTTTAGTTGTTTTACCATCGCAACAATTTATGCCTATTATCCTGCTATGAATTTTACATAAGCAACTATTTGATTTGCTGCGATTACACTTCATGCATAATAACTGAATATTGGATGGGCTACTGCTTCCTCCGCAGGAGAATGGTGTTATGTGATCATATTCTAAACTCAAGGAACTACTACAGCACTGGCACACGCCTCCATCTCTTGTAAAAACAATTTTTTTTGTAGTAGCTGAAATATGCCTGCTCTGCGAAAAGCCGCAAATACTGACTATTAGTAAAAGGGTCAGTAAGAATATTTTTTTTGTTTTCATTTCTATTATTCTATTTCAGTTTTTTCAATCTCTTTCATCAATCTATCCGTTTCCTGTTTTTTTATTTCCCTCTAAATCTTTATCGCCAACATCTTTGGCTTCAATAAATCCAACTGGAATATATTTTTTAGTAAGATATAATCGGGCGCACCGCAGGATTGTCGTTTAGGTTCGTTGGTTGCAGCAATATCTTTTAAAATAGATTCAATTAGTTGTTTAAGGTCTCCACGATAAGTATGTTCTGTTGCGTTTCCTCTTTTAAAAGCTGAATTAATATTGTCGATATATTGTTGTACTATCATAATAAAGGATTGAAAATAAAAATACGTACTAAAGTTTAAATATAGGCAGATAAAACAAATAAAAAAACCGCACGCCTTTGACTACTGCGCCTTTGACTGAACGGACGTGAGATGCGTAAAAGTGCGAAGCACAAGTATTTGGAAAGGGCGAGAATTTAGCTTATTAATTTTTTTGCCTGCCTTTTGCAAAAAACAAATGTGCTAAATTGGCAATAGCCAAAACGGGTTTTCTAAAACCGAAAAAGAGTGGAAGAAAGTAAAAACTAAAAACCGTTTCAAGTTCCCTAAACTGTTTCTATGAACCCCTGTTCTTGTCGGCACGTTACCTTTTTAGAAACCGAAAAGCTTATTGTTTACCGTAAAATTGTCTGTGGAATTATGACTAGGCGAATTTCCCCTACATTGAAATGAAAAAATTTCCGGAAAACAAAAATCCCTACTTTTATTAAAGCGGGGATTTTTTATTTATAAAATTATAATTTAAAATTACGCTGTAACCTCAACTTGTGGAGCTGCAGCTAAAATTTCTGCATTTGCAGCAGAAGCATATTGCTCAAAATTCTTAACGAATGATGCCGCTAAATTTTGTGCTGTTTTATTAAAGTCTTCTTTATCTTTCCATGCGTTTTTTGGTTCTAATATTTCAGAAGGCACATTAGGACAAGATTTAGGGAAGTTTAATTTAAAGTATGGCGTTGTACCGTACTCTACATTATCTAGTTCGCCATTTAATGCTGCAGTAATTAAAGAACGTGTGTATGATAATTTAATACGACTACCTACACCATATTTACCACCAACCCATCCGGTATTTAATAACCAAACGTTTACATTATTCTTTTTTAATTTCTCACCTAATAACTCAGCATATTTTGTTGGGTGTAATGGTAAAAATACTTTTCCGAAACAAGCAGAAAAAGTTAATGTAGGTTCAGTAATTCCCATTTCTGTTCCGGCAACTTTTGCAGTGTAACCACTCGTAAAATGATACATTGCTTGAGCAGGGGTTAATTTTGAAATTGGAGGTAACACGCCAAAAGCATCGCAGGTTAAAAAGAAAATATTTTTTGGAACATCTCCAACAGCAGGTGTAACTGCGTTATCAATATATTGAGCAGGATAACTTACACGCGTGTTTTCTGTTTTAGAAATGTTTGCATAATCAACCGTTGTTGTTCCTTCATGAAACTCAATGTTCTCTAATAACGAACCAAATTTAATAGCGCTAAAAATCTGCGGCTCCTTCTCTGCCGTTAAATCTACACACTTAGCATAGCAACCACCTTCAAAGTTAAACACACCTGTATCGCTCCAACCGTGCTCATCATCTCCAATTAATTTACGGTTTGGATCGGCACTTAACGTTGTTTTTCCTGTTCCAGATAAACCAAAGAAAATTGCTGTATCGCCATCTTTACCAATGTTTGCAGAGCAGTGCATTGGTAAAACTCCTTTTTCGTGAGGAAGAATATAATTTAATACCGCAAAAATTCCTTTTTTAATTTCGCCGGTATAACCGGTTCCACCAATTAAAATTATTTTTTTAGTAAAATCTAAAATCGCAAAGTTGTGTTGACGAGTGCCATCAATTTTTGGATCTGCTTTAAAGCCCGGCGCATTAATAATTAACCAATCGTGATTAAAGGTTTTAATTTCTTCGGTAGTTGGACGTAAAAATAAATTGTTAGCGAATAAATTACTTGAAGGAAACTCGTTTACAACACGAATGTTGATACGGTATTTTGGATCAGCACAAGCATAGCAATCACGTACCCAAATTTCTTTTCCACCTAAGTATGCTAACATACGGTTATGAAGAATTTCAAACTTCCCGGAATCAAAACGGTTATTTACATCTCCCCACCAAACACTATCTTTAGTGTTTTCATCAACAACCACAAATTTATCTTTTGGTGAACGGCCTGTAAATTCACCGGTATCAATTGCTAATGCACCAACATCCGTTAATACTCCTTCTCCTCTTAAGATCGTTTCTTCCACTAATTCACTTGGGTGAAGATTCCAAAAAGCCATTTCTACATTTGAAAGACCAAGTTGCGCAACTGATGCACCTTCTGCTTTTAAACCAATTTCATTCATTATTCCTATAGTATTTGTTAGTTTTATTAGTGCCACGAAAGTACAAAAAAAAAACGGCCTTAAAAAGACCGTTTTTCCACAATTTAAGAACCGTAAAGTTTATTTTATCTTATTGATACTGAGACCAATTGACCTTCTTTAGCAATTTTTTTCAACTGTTCAATTAGATCCTTTTTTTCGTTTTCTTTTAATTCTGTTAAAGGTAAACAAATACGTCTTTCACCTTCTCTGCCAATAGTTTTTGACGTAGATTTTAATTTTTTTGATTCGATCAAAGCATTTACTTTATCTAAAGCCGGTCCGTCTATTCCCGAAGCATAACTTCCGAAAGAAACTTCTACCGCGCAAGCTTGGTCTGTTACTTGATTATACACCGTTGGTTGAGTTGTTGAAGTTGTTGTAGCGTTAGCATCATTATTTGAAGATGTTGTAGTTGTTGTAGTTGTTGTAGTTTTAGATTTGGTTTTGCAAGATGCTAAACCAATTAATAAAATACCGCCTAAAAGGATGATCGTTTGTTTCATGTTTTTGTTTTTAATAACTGTAAATATGCTAATTATTGTTGATTTTTTACGTTTGTTTAAACATTTTTAGTTTTTTTTATGGCCGAAAATGCTAAAAACAACCAGCCGGCAACAAAAAGCAGTCCTCCAATAGGTGTAACCGGTCCAAGAAACTTTAACCAATCGGCTCCATAAAGATTTCTTGTACATAAAAAATACAAAGAGCCACTAAACAAAATAATTCCCCAAAAAAATAAATTATAAGCCCACACTAAATAGTTTGAATCGTAATTTAAACGCAATAATACAACTGCTAACATGGCCAGTGTATGATATATTTGATATTTTACTGCAGTATCAAAACCATTTAAAAGATCGGGAGTAATTAATCCTGTTTGCAATTGGCCTTTTAAAGCGTGAGCGCCAAGGGCACCTAAGGCAACTGCAATAGCTCCTAAAAAACCAAT
>JBEIEI010000135.1:0-8064 GCA_040382975.1 Flavobacteriales bacterium | reverse complement strand
ATTATGCGGCTGGCAAAACACTGCAACCATTGACAATATTGATCAGGAATATTTAAATCAATTACATTTTACATTCCCACATCAATATAACATAAACAATGTTGCGGCTTACAATTCGTTAATTGATCAATACAAAACTATTCAAGCCTCATTCCCAAGCGAATTTTATTTTATTGGTTACGATATTGCTAATTTTTATTTGAAAAATTTAAAAGAGCAAGGGCCGAATTTTGTCTTTAACCTAAATAACTTATCTACAGAAACAAATTACATGCGCTTTAAATTTTATCGTCCGGATAACTCCACAGGGTTTGATAACCGCGGTGTGTATATCTTTAAATACAACAATTACCAGCTTCAAAAAACGGGATGGAAATAAATAAAGAAACCATTACCGAGTGGTTAAAGACTTTACAGGATAGTATTTGCAATGCATTAGAAGAAGCAGATGGCGGTGCAAAATTTGCAGAAGAGAACTGGACCAGAGAAGAAGGTGGTGGCGGCAGAACCAGAATAATTAAAGAAGGCGGGGTAATTGAAAAAGGCGGCGTTCTATTTAGCGCCGTTAGTGGCAAAACACCTTCTTTCTTATTAAAAGAATCTGATCATAGCTTATCAACTTCCTCCCCTACGGGGAGGATTGAGGAGGGGGCATTTTTTTGCAACCGGGGTTTCTATTGTCATCCATCCAAAAAATCCGATGGTGCCAATTATACACATGAACATTCGTTATTTTGAAATGGATAACGGTGTAAAATGGTTAGGCGGTGGTATTGATCTGACACCACATTATATTTTTGAAGACGACGCTAAATTTTTTCACACACAATTAAAAACTGTTTGCGAAAAACATAACGCAACTTACTATTCAAAATTCAAAAAGTGGGCCGATGATTATTTTTTTATAGCCCACCGAAAAGAAACACGCGGCATTGGCGGTATTTTTTTTGACAGACTAAATATAGACAGCGATATGAGTTTTGAAAAGAACTTTGCTTTTTGGCAGGATGTGGGTAAGACCTTTGCCCCTACTTATGTTGAATTAATTAACAGGAATAAAAACAAAACCTTCACCGAAAAAAATAAAGAGTGGCAATTGTTGCGTCGTGGGCGTTATGTTGAATTTAATTTAGTGTACGATAAAGGAACCAAGTTTGGTTTAGAAACTAATGGAAGGGTTGAATCTATTCTAATGAGCTTGCCAAAAATAGCAGGTTGGGAATACGATTTTAAAACAGAGAAGAATTCTGAAGAGGAGAAAACACTTTCTTTATTAAAAAAGGGTATTGATTGGGTTTAAATTTGTAAAATTTTGTTTCGTACCTACGGCACGATAATCCTTTTATTATTTTGTTCTAAAACATTTGACTCCTCCGGAGCCTTATTAAAAAACAGAAACCTACTCTCAACTCCTCTCTTTAATAAACGAAATACTATTTTGTCCCTTAGGGACATGATCTAAATAGAAAATAATCAAGCTTTTTAGAAAGTCCCGTAGGAACGAAATATCGATTAATTCCTATGTTTCATTATTACAAAAAGCATAAACAAAACCGGTAACGAACTTAAAACCATTCCTAAATATCCCTTAGGATATTTTTCCTCTTCGTAATAGTAGCGAGTATTCAAAAAAATATTTATTCCCGAAACAATAAAACCTAATATCCCTAAGGCAATTCCGTAAAACGCAAATTGAATTCTATAAATAGATAAAGCGGCAAGTATTCCAATTACAATTGAAAGATACCCTAATAATTTATAAACAAATCTGTGGCTTATCATGCTTCTGCGTAAAAGGTCATTAATCTGCGGCGTAATTTACTTGCGTAGGTTTGCGCTTGCCAGTCGGTGTGATTGTTAGTAGAGTTAATACATTTCCCGTATTGCCTTACTCTGTATTTCATTTCTTCGCCCAACAAATTAAAAAGCTCTAAAGCCTCATCAAAATCTGCTGCATTATCTTTTATTCGGGCAAAATGATCTTCTAAACTTTGATCTAAAACTGTTTGCGGCTTGTGACCTTTACGAGTAGCCATATTATAACGATCTCTAACAATAAAGGCTTCGGCACTGGAATTTAAAAAGCGCTCCTTAATTTCAGGAGGCATATCATAATCATTCTCTAATTCATAATTCCACTCATCTTTATATCTATGTTCTAAATATAAATGCGGTGCGGCAAAAACGTGTTTCCAATCAATTGGGTATTGCCATAAATTAAAACGACGAGAATTATTTCCAAGGTCAATGATTTTAAACGTTTTTTTGGTAGGTAAAATACGACTTCCTCTACCTATCATTTGATGATAAAGTGTAAGTGATTTTGTTGCTCTGTTTAAAATAATGGTTTCTACTTCCGGCTCGTCGAAACCTGTAGTTAAAATACTTACAGAAGTTAATATACCATCTTTTGTTTTGCGAAACCATTCTAGTGTTTCTACGCGCTCTCTATCACTAAAAGTACTATCTAAATGCCTTACGGGATATCCTTTTTTCTTAAACGCTTCGTAAACAGCTCTACTGGTTAAAATACCGGCATTAAAGATCAATGTTTTTGTGCCCTTGCCCATTTCTTCGTAAGCCTCTATTAGCTTACTTTGCATGATTGCTTGGGTATATAACACCTCGTGAGAGCCAACGGTAAATTCACCGTTATTACCTACTCTTAGAGAACTTAAATTTACATCGTAAGAATAGGTTTGACCTTCGCACAAAAACCCTTGTTCAATTAAAGCAGAAATGCTTTCGCCTACAATTAAGGCATTGTATGTTTGAAATAATGGTAATTTTTTATTGCTGCTTAAAGGAGTTGCTGTCACTCCTAAAATATTTACATCATTAAAATAATGAAAAATTTTACGGAATGAATTGTTGTGAGCCTCATCAACAATAACCAAACCAATGTCTTCTAAAAACTGATCGTTCTCTTGTAAACGATTATTTAAAGTTTCAACAAGTGCAATAAAACTTTGGTAATCGCTTTGATGAGGTAATTGTTTTACTTCACTATTAATTACTTTATTACTTATGCCCGCCTCTGATAATACATCCGAGGTTTGTTTTCCTAATTCGATGCGGTGTGTTAAAATTAAAACCTTACGATTAAAATTTTTAATGTATCGTTTTGCTATTTCACTAAAAATAATTGTTTTTCCGCCACCTGTTGGTAGTTGAAATAATAAGTTCGCGTTAGGTGGTAACTCTACCAAGCGATTAAATATATTTGTTACAGCTTGCTCCTGATAAGGATACAGTTTACGGGGTTCGGCTGCTTCAATTTTGTCTTCAGTCATAAAAATTTGGCAATTTGCGAATATACGGGTAAAGCAACAAAAAATCACCATTTTTTATTAAGATTTAGCCACATTTTAAGAAGATTTAATAAATACCTTGAGGTAATAATTTGGTATATTCGCCTAATGCAGAAAAAATCGAACTATTTAATTTTAAGTTTCCTTTCAGCCATTCTATTTTCTGCCGGCTGGATCTTGCATTTATCTATTTTTATTTTCTTTGCATTTGTACCTCTTTTGCAAGTGGAAGATGGCTTGTCAAAACAACGTGATCTACCCAAACGTAAACTAAAATTATTTGGTTATTCTTATCTAACTTTTTTGATCTGGAACCTTGCCACAACCTGGTGGGTAAGCCTGGCATCTTTTGGTGGCGCTTGCGCAGCCTTTATTTTTAACTCATTATTTATGAGTATTGTTTTTGTTTTTTTCTCTAATCTCAAAAACAGAATAAACCATCCGCTGGCTATTTGGCTGCTAATTCCATTATGGATCGGGTATGAATTCCTGCATACTATCTGGGATCTTTCGTGGAGCTGGTTAATTTTAGGAAATGTTTTTGCTTTTAATACTAATTGGATACAATGGTTTGAATTTACCGGTACCAGTGGCGGCACGCTGTGGGCCTTATTTGTAAATATTTTAATTTTTACAGTTCTTAAAAAAAATCCTTCATTAAAAATAAATTCAAAGCCCATTTTTAAAATTGCTGCAAGCATTATTATTCCAATTTTAGTGTCTTACTTAATTTATAGTTTAAGAACACCTCTTTCAAATCCAAAAGACAAACTTAAAACTATTGTGGTACAGCCAAACATCGATCCCTATAACGCTAAGTTCGTTATGGATTTTGAAATGCAGTTTGCCAAATTCTTAAACATGATAAAAGGGAAAGTAAACGATAAAACAGATTATCTTGTTTTGCCCGAAACATTTATTATTGGCCAAGGAATGGATGAAGGTTACATTAACGAAAATGAAACCTTACAATGGTTTAGAGACAGTTTAATAAAAAAATTCCCAAACCTAAAGATCATTGTAGGAGCAGATAGCTACCGCTTTTTTACAAATAAAGATGTTATCTCTTCTACCGCCAGGCCTTATCAGGAACCTGGAGTTTATTACGATTCCTACAACACTGCTCTGCAAATAGACGCCAACACAGTTCAACTCTATCATAAATCAAAGCTTGTGCCAGGCGTTGAAAGAATGCCTTTTCCTTGGCTGTTATCGCCATTAGAGGGCCTTGCTATAGAGATGGGCGGCACCTTTGGCAGTTTAGGCATCCAAAACGAAAGAAGTGTTTTTACCGATAAACTTTCGTCAACCAATGTAGCTCCTATCATCTGCTACGAAAGCGTGTACTCTGATTTTGTAACTGAGTATGTTAGAAAAGGAGCCAATATTATTTTTATTATCACCAACGATGGCTGGTGGGGCAATTCTCCCGGACACGTTCAGCATTTGAATTATGCTAAGTTACGTGCAATTGAAAACCGCTTACAAATTGCAAGAAGCGCCAATACCGGCATTAGCTGTTTTATTAACGAGTTTGGCGAAATTTCTGATGCCACCAATTATTGGGAAGAAGCGGTAATTGAAAAGGATCTTTACAAAAATAACAACCTTACTTTTTATTCAAGATTTGGCGATCTGCTGGCTTATTCCTGTGTGATAATTTTTATTTTATCGATCCTTTTGGCCATTCTTTTAAAGTTCAAAAAATAAAGCCGCAGATCGCATAAATGCTACTGATCGCCATTATTATCAGCATTTAAAATAAAGAAAACTTTAAAAAATCAGTTAGTATTTGTGAAATCTGTGGCAAAAAAAAGGATCCAGTTCTTCCTCCAATTTCATTAAAAAAATTATCTTTGTAATCTTAAGAAAAAAACAAAATGGGACGGATATTTCAAACACGTAAAGCTACCATGTTTAAGCGTTATGCTAAAATGGCTAAAGCGTTTACAAAAATAGGAAGAGAAATTGTAATGGCGGTTAAAGCGGGTGGCCCTCACCCCGAAAACAACCCGCGTTTAAGAATGATCATGCAAAATGCCAAGGCAGTAAATATGCCAAAGGTAAATGTTGATGCTGCGATCAAACGTGCAAGCGAAAAAGATTCAGGAAACTACGACGAGATCATTTATGAAGGATATGCTCCACACGGCGTTCCGGTTCTTATTTCTTGTACAACTAATAATCCTACTCGTACGGTTGCAAGTGTGCGTTTATATTTTAACCGCGCAAACGGCGCCATGGGCACAAACGGTTCGGTGGCATTTATGTTTGAGCATGTTGTGCTGTTTAAAATCGATGCAGCAGGATTGAATAAGGATGATATGGAATTAGAATTAATTGATTTTGGTTTAGAAGATATTCAACTTGACGAAGAAAATAATCAATTAATTATTCAAACTCAATTTGTTGATTTTGGAAAAATGCAATCTGCATTAGAAGAAAGAAAAATAAACGTTCTTGAAACAAGTAAAATTTATAGTCCAACCACTACCAAAGAACTTACTCCTGAGCAAGAAGCAGAAGTGATGGCGATGATAGAGAAAATGGAAGAGGACGATGACATTGAAGCTGTTTACCATAATATTGCTTAACCTAATTGGAAAAGCAATGGAAAATATATTCCAATAGTAATACTAAAGCTATTGAAGACTTAGAGCAACAATTAAATGTTGACAGCATCATAGCAAAGCTTTTAGTGCAACGTAATATTTTTAATTACCAAGAAGCTAAAGATTTTTTCAGACCCGACCTTAAACAATTGCATGATCCTTTTTTAATGAAAGGAATGTCAATTGCTATTGACAGAATAAATACCGCTATCGAAAAAAACGAAAAAGTTTTGATCTATGGCGATTATGATGTTGATGGAACAACAGCAGTAAGTGTTGTTTACAGCTTCTTTAAAGACCATATAGCAAAAATTGATTATTATATTCCCGACCGTTATAAAGAAGGTTATGGCATTTCGTTTGCAGCAATAGACTTTGCAAAAGAAAATAATTTTTCGTTGATCATTGCCTTAGACTGTGGTATAAAAGCAAACGATAAAGTTGAGTACGCTAATTCAAAGAATATCGATTTTATTATTTGTGATCATCACCTTCCCGGAGATGAACTACCTGCTGCTTTTGCAGTGCTAGATCCAAAACAAAACGACTGCCCCTACCCTTACAAAGAGTTAAGCGGTTGCGGCATTGGCTTAAAATTAATTGAAGCCTTTTCAATAAAAAATGATTTTCCATTAGAGAATTGCTATAACTATCTAGATCTTGTTGCTGTTAGTATTGCCGCAGATATTGTGCCCCTAAATGGTGAGAACAGAACAATGGCGCATTTCGGTTTAGAGAAGATCAATTCAAATCCAAGGCCCGGCATAAAAGCGTTATTGAATTTAAATCAATCAAAACAAACGGTTACTATTACAACTTTAGTATTTGTTTTGGCACCGAGGATAAATGCTGCCGGCCGTATTGAACATGGCAGTAAAGCTGTAGAGCTATTAATTTGTGAAGATGAAATTCATGCCGAAGAATTTGCAAAAGCCATTAACGAAACAAATACGCAGCGTAAAGATCTTGATCAGGGAACAACCTCCGAAGCAATTATGCAAATGGAGAGTGATCCATTATTAATTGAAAAAAATTCAACTGTATTATTTAGTCCAACCTGGCACAAAGGTGTTGTTGGTATTGTTGCCTCACGGTTGATAGAAAAATACTATCGTCCAACAATTATTTTAACCGAGAGCGACGGTAAAGTTTCCGGTAGTGCAAGAAGCGTTAAAGAATATGATGTGTACAGTGCTATTGAAAAATGTAGCGATCTTTTAGAACAATTTGGCGGACATAAATTTGCTGCAGGTTTAACTATGAAAAAAGAGAACCTGGATGCATTTATAAATAAGTTTGAAAAAGTAGTTTCAGAAAGTATCACCAAAGATCAACTCATTCCAAAAGTTGATATTGATATTGAATTAGAGTTTCATGAAATAAGCGATAAGTTGGTAAGGATCTTAAAACAATTTGCGCCTCATGGTCCGCATAACATGACCCCTACTTTTTATTGCAAAAATGTTTTTGAAACCGGCTGGGGAAAAGTGTTTGGTAACAACCATTTAAAATTAGAATTATTTCAACAATCAAATCCTAATATTCGTTTTCAGGCAATTGCTTATGATAAAGGAGACTTTATTCATTTCTTTCAACGTAAAATTCCAATGGACATTGTTTTTAAAATTCAAGAAAATGAATTTAGAGGAATTACCACAATACAATTTATGATCGAAGATCTAAAAGTGAATCAGAGCTCAGGAGTTTAAAACCATTTTTATGATAAATAAACTAACAATTATACTTCTTTTGCTTTCGAGTTTTATTTTCGGACAAAAAAAAGACAGTATTATTGAAGCTAAATATTATTAAAGTGGTAAGCCAAAACTGATCGCCTACAATCGTGGTGTTGATACCTTCGAAGTTCGCAGATACTTTAAAAATGGGCAATTAGGAGATTCTCTCTGGCTAGTTATATCAGAAAAAAAAGAAACAACTATTGGCATTGAAAAATCATATTTTGAGAACGGTAAACTTTCAGAGATCACCTATTTTATGCTAAATTTTTCTTAACCAAGAAATTAAAGCGCCAGAATAAAGCGATAGCAACAAAAATAAGTGCAACCAATAAAGCGATCCAAATGCCAATGGTTTCCATTTTTAAAACAAAGGCTAAAAAATAGGCTAAAGGCAAGGCGATT